>NZ_JBJGZQ010000006.1:0-197925 GCF_054050595.1 Geodermatophilus sp. SYSU D00779 | reverse complement strand
GGGGAGAGCCGCCACGCGCCCGCCCCCCCCCCCCCCGCCCCCCCCCCCCCCCCCCCCCCCCCCCCCCCCCCCCCCCCCCCCCCCCCCCCCCGGTACCGGACTGCTGTCGCGCCGTTACCGGCTGTGGCGCGCGGCGCCGGGGATGATGGCGGCGCACCCGACGAAGGAGCCCCGCCTCGTGACGCGCACCCCGACCCGCCGCGCCCTGTTCGCCGCCGCGACCGTGCTGGCGTTGCCGCTGGCCGGCTGCGGCTCCGACGGGCCGGCGGACGACGTCGCCGCGGCGAGCAGCGCGCCCGCGACGACGTCCGCGGCGCCGGCCGCCCCGCCCGTGCCGACCGGCCCCTTCGGCCCCGGCTGTGCCGGACTCCCGCCCGAGGGCCCCGGCAGCCCGGCCGCCCTCGCCGCCGCCCCGGCCGCGACCGCGATGTCGACCGTCCCCGGGCTGACCACCACGACGGCCACCGTGCACCGGGCCGCGCTCGCCGCGTCCCTCGACGCCACCCAGGACCTCACCGTGCTGGCCCCGGTCAACGAGGCCTTCGCCGCCGTCCCGCCCGCCACGCTGGACCCGCTGCTGGCCGACACCCCGCGGCTGACCTCCCTGCTCACCCACCACGTCATCGCCGGCCGGCTGGGGCCGGCCGAGCTGGCGGGCACGCACACCACCCTCGACGGCGGTCAGGTCACCATCGACGGGGTCGGCGAGGTCTTCACGATCAGCGCCGACCAGACCCTGCTGGGCGCCGCCGACGCGACGGTCATCTGCGGCAACCTGCCCACCCTGAACGCCACCGTCTACGTCCTCGACCAGGTGCTCACCCCGCCGGCCACCTGAGGGGGCCGCGGGGCGCCGCGGCCCCGTCAGAGGCCCGCCGCGGCCCCCGTCCCGGGCCCCGCCCTGAGCGTGCGGAGGGCGGGGAGGACGGGGTCCTTCTTCGGTGAGGAGGACGGGGTCCTTCTAGGGTCGCCGCATGGAAAAGGACCCCCTCCCTCCCCGCCCCTCGTCCCTCGGAGCGGGACCCGGGGAGGGGGCTGCCCTGCCCGACCGCGACCGGCTGCTCGAGCTCGTCGTCGACCTCGCCGTCGTCCACGGGCGGGTGACGCTCTCCTCCGGGCAGGAGGCCGACTGGTACATCGACATGCGCCGGCTGACGCTGCACCACGAGGGCGCCCCGCTGGTCGGCCGGGTCATGCGCCAGCTCACCCGTGACCTGCGCTACGACGTCGTCGGCGGGCTCACCCTGGGCGCCGACCCGGTGGCGACGGCGATGCTGCACGCCGCGGCGGCCGGGGAGGGCTTCCTCGACGCGTGCGTCGTCCGCAAGTCCGGCAAGGCGCACGGGCTGCAGCGGCGGATCGAGGGGCCCGACGTCGCCGGCCGCGCCGTCCTCGTGGTCGAGGACGTCTCCACCACCGGGTCCAGCCCGCTGACCGCCGTCGAGGCGCTGCGCGAGGCCGGCGCCGAGCCGGTCGCGGTGGCGGTCGTCGTGGACCGCGGCGGACGGGCCGCGGTGGAGGCGGCGGGCCTGGAGTACCGGGCCGCGTTCACCCTCGCCGACCTCGGCCTGGGCGGAGCCGACCCCGCCTCCCCGCAGGTGACACCCTGACCCCATGAGCGCAGCGCGTCTGCTCGTCGTCGGAGGGGACGCCGCGGGCATGTCCGCGGCCGCGGCGGCCCGGCGGCTGCGCGGTGCCCCCGACCTCGCCATCACCGTCCTCGAGCAGGGCCCCGAGGTCTCGTACTCGGCCTGCGGCATCCCCTACTGGGTGGGCGACGTCGTCGGGGACCGCGACGAGCTGATCGCCCGCACGCCCCGGGAGTTCGCCGCCCGCGACATCGAGGTGCGCACCGGCACCCGCGCCGAGGAGCTCGACCTCGACGCCGGCACGGTCCGCACCAGCACCGGTGAGACGCTCGGTTTCGACCGGCTGGTGGTCGCCACCGGCGGTCGCCCGCTGCGCCCGGACGTCCCCGGCCTGGACGCGCCCGGTGTCCACGGGGTGCACCGGCTGGCCGACGGCGCCGACATCCGCGGCGCGGTCGCCGCCGGCGCCCGCCGGGCGGTCGTCCTGGGCGGGGGATACATCGGCCTGGAGATGGCCGAGGCGCTGCAGGCCCGCGGCCTCGGGGTCACCGTCGTGCTCGCCGACGACCTGCCGATGTCGCTGCTGGACCGGGACATGGGCGAGCGGATCTGCAAGGCGATGGGCGACATGGGCATCGACGTGCAGCCCGGCCAGCCGGTGCGCGCGATCGAGACCGGCGCGGACGGCGCGGCACGGGCGGTCACCACCGACGCCGGCAGCTACCCCTGCGACCTCGTCGTCCTCGGGCTGGGCATGGGCCCCGAGGTCGGGCTGGCCCGCGCCGCCGGCCTGCGGATCGGCGAGACCGGGGCCGTCGAGGTCGACCGCACCCAGCGCAGCCGCTCGCACGAGGCGGTCTACGCCGCCGGCGACTGCAGCCAGACCTTCCACCGGCTGACCGGCGAGGCGGTGCACGTCGCGCTGGGCACGCACGCCAACAAGCAGGGGCGGGTGGCCGGCTCGGTGATCGGCGGCCGGGCGGCCCGCTTCGCCGGCGTCCTGGGCACCGCGCTGACCCGGGTGGGCGACCTGGAGATCGGGCGCACCGGGCTGTGCAGCGGGCAGGCCGAGGCCGCCGGGTACGACTTCCGCACCGAGACGATCGAGGGGACCACCCGGGCCGGCTACTTCCCCGGCGCCGCGGGGATCACGGTCAAGCTGGTCAGCGACAGCGGCTCCGGGCAGCTGCTCGGCGGCCAGGTCGTCGGCGGGCCGGGCTCCGGCAAGCGGATCGACGTCCTGGCCACCGCCATCTGGGCGGGGCTGACCGCCGAGGAGTTCGCCGGCTCGGACCTCTCCTACGCGCCGCCGTTCTCGCCGGTCCACGACCCCGTGGTGGTCGCCGCGCGGGCGGCCAGCCGGGTGGAGCGGGGGTGAGCACCGCAGGTGGGGGTGTGGCCGACGTCCGCGACGAGGACTGGTACGGCGACGACCTCTCCGGGCAGCGGCACACCGGGGTCACCTTCAGCCGGGTCGACCTGTCCGAGACCACGGACGACGGCGCCGTCTTCACCGACTGCGTCTTCCGGGACTGCCGGTTCGCGCTCAGCCGGCACACCGACGCCGCGTTCCTGAACTGCACCTTCACCGGCTGCTCGTTCGCCCAGGCCGTCTTCACCGACTGCAAGCTGGTCGGCAGCACCTTCGACCGCTGCACGTTCGACCTGGCCACCGTCGAGGGCGGCGACTGGTCCTTCGTCGTCCTCCGGCGCGCGGACCTGTCGCGGGCGGGGTTCACCGGTGCGCGGATGCGCGAGGCCGACCTCACGGACGTGCGGGCCGCCGGGGCGACGCTGCGGGACCTGGACCTCTCGGCCGCGCAGCTGTCCGGTGCCGACCTCTCCGGCGCCGACCTGCGCGGCAGCGACCTGACCGCGCTGGACCCGCGGGAGGTGGAGCTGACCGGCGCCCGGGTCGACGGCGGGCAGGCCGTGGTGCTCGTGACCGCCCTCGGCCTCCTGGTCGGACCGGAGGACGACCGGTAGCGGGGTGTCGCACCCTTCGGGCCGGGCGCGATACTGGCCGCCGGACCAGCGCCGCCACCGACGCAAGGAGTGCCCCGCATGCCCATCGCGACCCCCGAGGTCTACGCCGACATGATCAACCGGGCCAAGGAGGGCGGCTTCGCCTACCCGGCGATCAACTGCACCTCGTCGGAGACGATCAACGCCGCGCTGCGTGGCTTCGCCGACGCCGGCAGCGACGGCATCATCCAGTTCTCCACGGGCGGCGCCGAGTTCGGCTCGGGCACCCGGGTCAAGGACATGGTCACCGGCGCCGTCGCGCTGGCCGAGTTCGCGCACGTCGTCGCCGAGAAGTACCCGGTCAACGTCGCGCTGCACACCGACCACTGCCCCAAGGACAAGCTCGACGCCTACGTCCGCCCGCTGATCGCCCTGTCCAAGGACCGGGTCGACGCCGGTCAGGCGCCGCTGTTCCAGTCGCACATGTGGGACGGCTCGGCCATCGAGCTCACCGAGAACCTCGACATCGCCGAGGAGCTGATGGAGAAGGCCGCGGCGGCCGAGATCGTCCTCGAGCTGGAGATCGGCATCGTCGGCGGCGAGGAGGACGGCGTCGTCGCCGAGATCAACGAGAAGCTCTACACCGCCGACGGCGACTTCCTGCGCACCGCGCAGAAGCTCGGCCTCGGCGAGCGCGGGGTCTACCTGCTCGCCGCGACCTTCGGCAACGTGCACGGCGTCTACAAGCCCGGGAACGTGAAGCTGCGGCCCGACGTGCTCGAGCGCGGGCAGGCGATCGTCGCCAAGGAGTTCAACCTGGGGGACGGCGCCAAGCCGTTCAACCTGGTCTTCCACGGCGGCTCCGGCTCGGCGCAGGAGGAGATCCGCGAGGCCATCTCCTACGGCGTCGTGAAGATGAACGTCGACACCGACACCCAGTACGCCTTCACCCGGCCGATCACCGACCACATGTTCAAGAACTACGACGGTGTGCTGAAGGTCGACGGCGAGGTCGGCAACAAGAAGACCTACGACCCGCGCACCTACATGAAGCTCGCGGAGACCAACATGGCCGCGCGCGTCGTCGCGGCGTGCGAGGACCTGCTGTCGGCCGGCCAGTCGCAGAGCGCCTGATGACGCACGCGCACCACAACCTCCTCGGTGAGCCGCCGGCCACGCTGCTGCCCGGCAACCCGGAGGCCGACGCCGAGCTCGCGGCCGGCAACCCGCCGGCGGAGGTCGCCGCGCACCACCCCACGGTGAGTGCGGCGTGGGCGGCGCTGGCCGAGGAGGCGATCGGCCGTCCGGAGCGGGTGCTCACCGACGTCATCGAGGCCTACGCGTACGCCCGTACCGGCTACCACCGCGGCCTCGACGCGCTGCGCCGCAACGGCTGGAAGGGCTACGGCCCGGTGCCGTGGTCGCACGAGCCCAACCGTGGCTTCCTGCGCTGCGTGACGGTGCTGGCCCGGGCCGCGGAGGCGATCGGCGAGACCGACGAGCAGGAGCGCTGCACCCAGCTGCTGCGCGACTGCGACCCCAGCCTGGCGCCGTAGGCAGCCCTGTGCGGGCGTTCCTCGCGGACTGCCGGCGCTGTAGCGCCCGCGATCCGCGGGGAGCGCCCGCGATGCGTCGCTCGGTGCCGTGAGCACCGACCTGCACACTCCTCCCATGGACCACTCGCCGGGAGCCGTCACCCGCCGCCTGCGTCCGCTGCTCCTCGCCGTCCACGAGGCGCTGTCGGCCGGCGTCGCGGTCAGCGCGGCGATCCACGCGCGGCAGGGCTGGAACCCGACCGCCGACCGGCACCTGGACCACCAGCTGGTCCGTCGCGAGGCGATGGAGCGGCTGCGACCGTGGGGCGCCGGCCCCGACGAGCTCTCCGACCCGCTGCAGGCCCGCCAGCTGGACCTCGACACCGGCACCGACAACCTGGGCCTGCCGATGAGCGGGCTGATCCTGCGCACCCCCACGGACGTGGTGCGGGTCTGGCGTTCCGACGACGGCGAGCTGCCCGCCGCGGCCACCGACGGCCTGCGCGCCTTCTACCGCCAGGACCCGAGCCGCCAGCTGCAGCTCGCCCTCGACCCCGACGCGCCACGGTCCACCCCGGGTCACCTGGCGCTGCTGTGGGCCGACGCCGGAGCCGTCCTCACCCGCTTCGACCTGGTCCGGCCGTGCGGCCACGTGGGCCGGCGGGTGCAGGTGGACTGGCACGTCGACCTGCGCGAGCGACTGGGACGTCCCGCAGCCTGACGTCACCCTCCGTGATACGACGACGCAGAACAGGCGGTGGAGGGCGGAGACCGTTTACTCTCCGTACCCAGCGTCCGGTCCGGACGCCCGTTCGCGGAGGTGCAGCATGCTCACCACGCTTCTCTGGATCCTCGCCGTCGTCCTCGTCGTCGCCGGCATCGTCGCGATCGTCCGCAGGCAGTTGCTGTGGGGCATCGTGCTGATCGTCGTCGGCCTGCTCGTGGGCCCGGGTGGGGTCAACGTCATCGGCCCGTAGTCAGGGCTGCAGCCGCCAGCGCACCCGGTCGTCGGCGTACCACGTCCAGCGGTCGACCGGTCGCCGGTACGGGACCCCGTCCCGCACGACCCGGGCCGGGTCGCTGGCGATCTGCACCGCCCGTCCGCGGGTGCGGCGGCCGGGCCGCAGCGGCAGCGTCATGACGGTCACGTCGAGGGTGTCCACGGCCCGCCAGTCGGGCCGCACGTCGATCCGGGTGATCTGCCCGTCGGCGATCTTGACGGCGTCGTGGTGCGCCTGCGCGCCCAGCCGCCGCGCCAGCGGACGGCGCCGGTCGTCCCCGGCCGCCTCCAGACGGCCGTGGTGCAGCAGCACGCCGCCGTGGTCGTCACGCACCAGGCCGAGCTCCCGTGCGACCCCGGTGCCGATGCCGAGCGCACGGGCGAGGGCGGTGGAGTCGCCGTCGCCGGCGGGCTCCCAGGAGACGGGGACGTCGGCCGTCCGCCCGGCCTTCCACAGCGTCGTGAGCACCGCCGCGAGCGCCGGCACCGGCCCCCTCACCAGCAGGGCACCGGCCTCGGCCGCCGGTGCGACGTCCTCGCGCGCCGGCGCCGAGCCGGGCGCGAGACCGCGCAGGTCGAACTCGACGAGAGGCATGCCGATACCCTGCCACCTGCCAGCCGGTCGACCGCCGGTGACGAGTCCGAGGGGGACCACAGCGAGATGCCGGCAGTCGTGCTGATCGGCGCCCAGTGGGGCGACGAGGGCAAGGGCAAGGCCACCGACCTGCTCGGGGGGCGGGTCCCGTACGTCGTCCGGTACCAGGGCGGCAACAACGCCGGGCACACGGTGATCACGCCGGACGGCGAGAGGTACGCGCTGCACCTCATCCCGTCGGGGATCCTCACGCCCGGGTGCACGCCGGTCATCGGCAACGGCGTCGTCATCGACCCCGAGGTGCTCATCGGTGAGCTCGCCGGCCTCGAGGAGCGCGGCGTGGACACCTCGCGGCTGGTCATCTCGGCCGACGCGCACCTGATCATGCCGCACCACCGGGCACTGGACCGGGTCACCGAGCGGTTCCTGGGCAAGCGCCGGATCGGCACCACCGGCCGCGGCATCGGCCCGGCCTACGGCGACAAGGTCGCCCGCACCGGCATCCGGGTGCAGGACCTGCTCGACCTGTCGATCCTCCGGCAGAAGCTCGAGGGCACGCTGCAGGAGAAGAACCAGGTCCTGGTCAAGGTCTACAACCGCAAGGCGATCGACGTCGACGAGGTGGTGGAGGAGTACGCCGGCTACGCCGAGCAGCTCAAGCACCGCATCGCCGACACCCGGCTGCTGCTGGCCAACGCCCTCGACGCCGGCGAGTGGGTGCTGCTGGAGGGCTCGCAGGGCACCCTGCTCGACGTCGACCACGGCACGTACCCGTTCGTCACGTCGTCGTCCCCGACCGCCGGTGGCGCGGCGGCGGGCTCGGGCATCGGCCCCACCCGCATCGAGCGGGTGGTCGGCATCCTCAAGGCCTACACGACCCGCGTCGGCTCCGGGCCGTTCCCCACCGAGCTGCACGACCAGTGGGGCGACTACCTGCGCACGCAGGGCGGCGAGGTCGGCGTCACCACCGGCCGCGACCGCCGCTGCGGCTGGTTCGACGCCGTCGTGGCCCGCTACGCCAGCCGGGTCAACGGCATCACCGACTACTTCCTCACCAAGCTCGACGTCCTCTCCGGGCTGGAGACGGTGCCGATCTGCGTGGCCTACGAGGTCGACGGCGTCCGGCACGACGAGATGCCGATGACGCAGACCGACTTCCACCACGCCAAGCCGGTCTACGAGGAGATGCCGGGCTGGTCCGAGGACATCCGGAACTGCCGGACCTTCGACGAGCTGCCGACCAACGCGCAGGCCTACGTGCGCCGGCTCGAGGAGCTCTCCGGTGCGCGGATCAGCGTGATCGGCGTCGGCCCCGGCCGCGACGAGAACGTCGTCCTCCACGACCTCATCGGCTGAGGACGACGACCAGCTCACCCGATCATCGGGGCACCCCTCAGCGCAGCTGGGGGACGGCTCCTGACCGCGGTGCGGTCCGGGAGGACCGCGAGGTGTACAGCTCCTGCCTCGCTGCGACCGCGATCTCGGGGGCGTCGGTGATCAGCCCGTCGACGCCGAGGGCCAGCAGCAGGCGGGCCTCGGTCTGCATGTCCCCGGTGCCGCTCACGGCCTCGCCGCGGCGCAGGTGCCGGGGCAGGAAGGCGTTCTCCGGGCGCAGCGTCCACGGCACGACGGCCAGCCCGGCGCGGTGGGCCTGGGCGATGAGGTCCGAGATGCCGGTCATCTCCTGGGCCTCGTCGCGCAGCAGGATCCGGTGCCGGCTCGGGGCGATGCCCTGCGCGTAGGTGCTGACCTCGCGCAGGCCCGCCGGGGTGACCAGGTGGTCGTCGGTGCCGGCGTCGTCGACGAGCTGCAGCATCGTCGGCCCCCGGTCCCCGAGGTCGGCGCGCAGCTGCCGCAGCGCGGCCGCGTCGAAGGACTGCACCACCACGGTCCCGTCGGGCCGGGCCGCGTCGAGGCGGCGCAGCTCGGCGGCGACGAGCTCGGGAACCGGGACGCCCGCCTCGTGGTCGAACCAGCTGGGCTTCTTCAGCTCGGCCAGCACGCGCACCTGCCGCGACGCGGTCGACCGGCGGCGGGCGATCGCCACGACCTCGGCCAGGGTGAGGATCCCGGCCCGCCCGTCGTAGGTGGTGTTCAGCGGGCGCAGCGCCGGCATCCGCTCGACGGCGCGCAGCGTGCGCAGCTCGGCGAGCGTGAAGTCCTCGGTGAACCAGCCGGTGCGCTCGCGGCCGTCGACGACGCGGGTGGTGCGCCGGTCGGCGAACTCGGGGCGGTCGGCGACGTCGGTGGAGTGGGAGAGCTCGTTCTCGTGCCGGACGACGAGCGCGCCGTCCCGGCTGACGACGACGTCGGGCTCGATGAGGTCGGCGCCCAGGTCGATGGCGAGCTCGAAGCTGGCCGCGGTGTGCTCGGGCCGGTACGCCGGGGCTCCGCGGTGACCCACGATGACGGGACGGGCAGGGCGGGTCGCCGGGACCGTGGCCGGCGACGCGATCGCGCGCATGCCGGCTACAACACCCCAGCCAGGTGTCGAGACGGCGAACGCGCGCCGACTGGTCGCCCACAATTCGGAGGACACCGCCCTGACCTGCGCGGGACCATGCCGGCGTGACCGACATCTCACTCCTGGGCTGGGTGCCGGCGCGCGACGCCGACCTGCCGCCGGGCACCCGCCCCGGCCGGGTCGCGCGGGTCGACCGCGGCCGGCTGACCGTGCTGACCGGCGACGGCGAGCTGCGGGCGCACCCCGCCGCGGCGCTGCTCGAGGGCAGCGGGCCGGCGGTCGGCGACTGGGTGGCGCTGCGCGGCGAGCTCGCCGTCGCGCTGCTGCCCCGCCGGACGGCGTTCACCCGCGTCGTCGCCGGGCGGACGTCGGCCGAGCAGGTCGTCGCGGCCAACCTCGACCTGGTGCTCGTCGTCGACGCGCTGACCACGGCGCCGCGGCTGCGCCGGGTCGAGCGCTACCTCGCCGTCGCCTGGGGCAGCGGCGCGACGCCGGTGGTCGTCCTCACCAAGGCCGACCTGTGCGACGACGTCCCCGGCGCGCTGCTGGCCGTCGCGGAGGACGCCGTGGGCGTCGACGTCGTGGCCGTCAGCTCGGTGACGGGGGAGGGGCTGGACGCCGTCCGGGCGCTGCTGGGCCCGGGGCGGACGGCGGCGATGGTCGGCCCGTCGGGCGTGGGCAAGTCCAGCCTGGCCAACGCGCTGGCCGGGACGGCGGTGGCGGCGACCCGCGGGATCCGCGAGACCGACGGCCGCGGCCGGCACACCACGACCGCGCGCGAGCTGCACCTGCTGCCCCGCGGCGGCCTGCTCGTCGACACCCCGGGGATGCGCGAGCTCGGGCTGGTCGACGACGAGGGCATCGACACCGCCTACGCCGACATCACCGAGCTCGCCGCCCGGTGCCGCTTCCGCGACTGCGCGCACCGCACCGAGCCCGGGTGCGCCGTGGCCGCCGCGATCGACGACGGCCGGCTGGACCCGGCCCGCTACACCGCCTGGCGGAAGCTGCAGGCCGAGGCGCACCGCCAGGCGCTGCGCTCGGACGCCCGCGCCCGGGCCGCCGAGCACGCCCGGGTCCGGGCGCTGCACCGGTCGTACCGGTCGCAGCCGAACCGGCTCCGCTGAGCCCGCGTGGGTAGGGTCGCCGTCCGTGCGCGTGCTCGTGATCGGCTCCGGTGCCCGGGAGCACGCCCTGTGCGTCGCTCTGTCCTCCGACCCCGCGGTGACCGCGCTGGCCTGCGCGCCCGGGAACGCCGGCACCCGGGCGGTCGCCGAGCCCGCCGCGGTCGACGTCGCCGACCCGGTGGCGGTCGCCGCGCTCGCCACCGGCTGGAGCGCCGACCTCGTCGTCATCGGGCCGGAGGTGCCGCTGGTCGCCGGGGCCGCCGACGCCGTCCGCGACGCCGGCATCGCCTGCTTCGGCCCGTCGCAGCAGGCCGCCCAGATCGAGGGCAGCAAGTCCTTCGCCAAGCACGTGATGGCCGCCGCCGGCGTCCCGACCGCCCGGTCCTGGCCGGTCGGCGGCCCGGCCGAGCTGGAGACCGCGCTGGACGAGGCCTGGGCGGGTGGGGAAGGTGCCCCGTACGTCGTCAAGGACGACGGCCTGGCCGCCGGCAAGGGCGTCGTCGTCACGACCGACCGGGACGCCGCCGTGGCGCACGGCCACCGCGTGCTCGAGGCCGGCGGCGCGGTGCTCGTCGAGGAGTACCTCGACGGCCCGGAGGTGTCGCTGTTCGCCGTCACCGACGGGACGACGGTGCTGCCGCTGCTGCCCGCCCAGGACGCCAAGCGCCGCGACGACGGCGACGCCGGGCCCAACACCGGCGGGATGGGGGCCTACGCGCCGCTGCCGTGGGCGCCGCCGGGCCTGGTCGACGAGGTGCTGGCCACCGTGCTGCAGCCGACGGTCGACGAGATGCGCCGCCGCGGCGAGCCGTTCTCCGGGCTGCTCTACGCCGGGCTGGCGCTGACCTCGCGCGGGGTGCGGGTGGTGGAGTTCAACGCCCGCTTCGGCGACCCGGAGACCCAGGTCGTGCTGCCGCTGCTGGAGACCCCGCTGGGCGGTCTGCTGCACGCGGCCGCCACCGGGACGCTCGCCGACCACCCGCCGCTGCGCTGGCGCGACGGGGCCGCGGTCACCGTCGTCGTCGCGGCACCGGGCTACCCCGAGCGACCGCGCACCGGCGACCCCATCACCGGCGCCGACGCCGAGGGGGTGCTGCACGCGGGCACCACCGTGGACGCCGAGGGCACCGTCCGCTCCGCCGGTGGGCGGGTGCTCGCCGTGACCGCCGTCGGCGCGGACCTCGCCACGGCCCGCCAGCGGGCCTACGAGCGGGTCGCCGGCGTGCGGCTGGCCGACGCGCACTGGCGCACCGACATCGCGCTGGCCGCGGTCGAGGGCCGGATCACCCTGCCCACCGTCGGCTGACTGCCGCGCCCTCCCACGGTGACGGTGTGGTGCCCCCTCCGGGTCGCAGCCAGGAGTCGCAGCGGTGCACTCGTCCCGAGGGTGTTCAGCCGCCGGCAGCGTGCAGGAACGCGCGGACACCGCTCGTGAAGCGCTCGGCCGCCTCCACCGGACTCACGTGGCCGACGCCTTCGAGCACCGCCAACTCCGAGCCGGGGATGGCGGCATGCAGTGCCTCGGCCGTGCCCAACGGGGCGCGGACGTCAAGATCCCCGGTCAGCACCAGCGTGGGGATCGAGACGTGACCGAGCATCGGGCGCAGGTCCGACGCAGCGGAGGCGAGCGCCATCGCGCGGAACCCGGCGGGGTGGAACTCGCGCACCGTGGCCGCGAAGCCGGCGACCCGCTCCGGGTCCGCGGATGGCGAGAACATGCTCGGGAGCATGGTCGCGAGGAACTCGTCCGGTGGCAGCGCCGCCGCGTCCAGGCAGGAGCGCAACCGCTCGGTGACGACGTCGGGCGCTAGCGAGCCGGACCACCCCGCGTAGGCGCCGGCCAGGACGAGCGTCCGCGGGATGGCCGGGTGCCGTCGGTAGAGCTCCAGGGCCACTGCCCCGCCGAACGAGATGCCCGCGATGTGCGGTCGGCGCAGCCCGAGAGCGGCCACGAACCCGGCCAGGCAGTCGGCGAACTCGGGCAACCGGAACTGTTCCGGTGGATCCTCCGACCGCCCCGCGCCCGGCCCGTCCCAGGCCACCACCGTGAACTCGTCGGACAGCGTGTCGAGCTGGGCTCCCCACGTGCCGCGGCCGTCGCCGACGATCCCGTGCACCAGGACCAGCGGCGGCCCGTGCCCGGCCCGCTCGTAGGCGATGCGCAGACCTCTGACCTCGATCGCGTCCACCGCTGCCACCCCGCCGAACGGCCCGCCGACCACAGGTAAGGAGAAGACCACGGACGTGTGACGGGGAGTCTCCTCGCCCTGCGGGTGCCCGGGAAGCCGTCGTCTCCCGGCAGGCGGTCCCGCTGCGGCGCGGATGGCTGACGCCCCGGCGTCCCAGCGGTGGAGCACGGCGCGGGAGCCGACCGGTGCCACCGGTCCTACCGGGCGGTGACCGCCGGCCGGGCGCGCTCCCGGCGCGGCTCGGGTGGGCGCGGGCCCTCGTAGCGCCGCGACAGGTAGGTGCCGGCCACGTTCGCGCAGGCCACGGTCGGCACGGCGATGAGCGCGCCGAAGATGCCGGCGACCAGCAGCCCCGCGGCGATCGCGAGGACGACGGCGAGCGGGTGCACCCGCACCGCCCGGCCCAGCAGCAGCGGCTGCAGGACGTGCCCCTCCAGCTGCATGACCAGCACGACGACGGCCAGCGCGATCAGCGCGGTGATCGGCCCCTTCGAGACCAGCGCGACCAGCACGGCCACGGTGCCGGCGAGGAACGACCCGATGATCGGGATGAACGCGCCCAGGAAGACCAGCGCGGCCAGCGGGATGACCAGCGGGACACCCAGGACCGCCAGCCCGATGCCGATGCCGACCGCGTCGACCATCGCCACGGCGGCCGTGGCGCGCACGTAGGAGATGAGCGTGCGCCACGAGCGCCGGGCGGCCTCGTCGACGTACGCGCGCGAGTCCCGCGGGAACAGGCCGACCAGCCACAGCCAGATCGAGCGGCCGTCCTTGAGGAAGAAGAACAGCGTGAACAGCGCCAGCAGGGTGCCGGTGGCGACCTCCCCGACCGTGACGGCCGTGGTGAGTGCGCCGGAGGCGAGCACGTCCTCGTTGTCGACGAGCGTCTGCTGCAGCTGGGTGACCGCGTTCTCCAGCTGCGTCCGGGTGACCGGGAAGGTGCGGACGAGGAGGTCGCGCACCTGCTCGACACCCTGACCGACCTGGTCGGCGAGGTCGCCGAAGCCGGTGGTGACCTGCTGGACGACGAGCGTGACGATGCCCGCCACGGTGCCGAGCCCGACCACCAGCATCGTGAGCGCGGCCAGCGCCCGTGGCCAGCCGCGGCGGACCAGCGCCGAGGCGCCCGGTTGCAGCAGCGCCGCCAGCAGCAGCGCGACGATCACGGGGACGACGACCACGGCGACGTAGGCGGCCGCCCAGAGCAGCATGTAGAGCCCGGCGACGACGACGATGAGCCGCCACGACCAGGCGGCCGCCACCCGCAGCGCCCGGGGCACCTCCTCCTCGGGCGCGCCCGGTCCCCGCGCGGGACGGCGGCGCCGCTCGGCGGGCCCCCGCCGCTGTTCCGTCCCTGCCGGCGGCCCGCTCACCCCGCCGGGCCCGAGCGGGCCGTCGAGGTCGGGCGCGCCGGGCTCGGGGCTGCCGAGGGGCGGCCGGTCGGTGCCGTCGGCGGAGTCGGCCGTCTCGTCGTCGAGGTACGCGTCGTCGTCCGGGTGGGGGTGTGACCAGGGGTGCGGCCAGGCGTGGGGGTCGTGTTCGCGGGCCGCGCGGATGCGCTCGCGGGCCCGCGCCAGCAGGTGGGTGCCCCGTCGCAGCATCGGTTCCTCCGGGGAGCTCGAGGGGCCGTCGTCGACAGCATCTCGCCTGCGGGAGACTGGGGCACGTGGTGCGACGAGCTGACGAGTGGCGGGCGGTACCCCGATGATCGAGCGGTACACGCTCCCCGAGATGGGGCGGGTCTGGAGCGACCAGCACAAGTACGAGCTGTGGTGCCGGGTCGAGACCCTCGTCCTCGAGGCGCACGCCGCGGCCGGGCGGGTGCCCGCCGAGGTGGTGCAGCCCGTGCGCGACGCGCCGCCGCCCACGCCTGCGCGGGTCGCCGAGATCGAGGAGACGACGCAGCACGACGTCATCGCCTTCCTCACCGCGTGGGCCGACAACACCGAGCCCCGGTCGGCCGCCGCCTACGTCCACCACGGCATGACCTCCTCGGACCTGCTGGACACCGCCCTCGCCGTCCAGCTGACCGAGGCCACCGACCTGCTGGTGGCCAGGCTCGACCGGCTGGTGGCGGTGCTGCGCGACCACGCGCTGGCCCACCGCGACACCATCAAGGTCGGCCGCACCCACGGTGTGCACGCCGAGCCCGACGTCTGGGGCCACCGGGTCGCCGACATCGCCTTCGCCGCCGCCCGTTCGCGGGACCGGCTGCGGGCCGCGCGGGAGCGGGTCGGCGTCGTCGCCATCTCCGGCGCCGTCGGCACGTACTCGCTGATCGACCCGTCGGTCGAGGTCGCCGTCGCCGAGGCGCTGGACCTGCGGCCCGCCGACGCCTCCACCCAGGTGGTGCTGCGCGACTCGGTCAGCGAGTGGGTCGCGGCGCTGGCGATCATCGCCACCGTCTGCGAGACGGTCGCGCTCGAGGTGCGGCACGGCCAGCGCACCGAGGTGCGCGAGCTCTCCGAGGCGTTCGGCTCGGGCCAGAAGGGCTCCAGCGCGATGCCGCACAAGAAGAACCCGATCCGCTCCGAGCGCATCGCCGGCCTGGCCCGCGTCGTCCGCGCCGCCGTCGTCCCGGTGATGGAGGGCATCCCGCTCTGGCACGAGCGCGACATCTCGCACTCGTCCACCGAGCGGGTGTTCCTGCCCGACGCCGCCATCACCACCGACTACCTGCTGCACCTGACCACCGGGCTGGTGGAGAACCTCGTCGTGGACGCCGACCGGATGCGGGCCAACCTCGAGTCGACCGGCGGGCTGATCTACACCTCGTCGGTGCTGCTCGAGCTGGTCGAGGGCGGGGCCTCGCGGGAGGACGCCTACGCGCTGGTGCAGTCCGCGGCGATGGAGACGTGGAACAGCGGGACGCCGTTCCGCGAGACGCTGCGCAAGCGCGCGGCGGACGCGGGCGTGGCGCTGGACGAGGCGCGGCTGGACGAGATCTGCCGGCCGGAGCGGTACGTGGCCAACCTCGGGCCGCTGTTCGACCGGCTCGCCGCGCTGTCATGACCGTGGCCCTGCCGCTCGTCGCCCGGGGCAAGGTCCGCGAGGTCTACGACGCCGGCTCCGACCGGCTGCTGCTCGTGGCCTCCGACCGGATCTCCGCCTACGACCACGTGCTGCCCACGCCCATCCCGGACAAGGGCCGGGTGCTCACGCAGCTGTCGGTGTGGTGGTTCGACCAGCTGGCGCCGGTGCTGTCGTCCTTCGGGGCGAGCCACCACCTGCTGTCGGCGTCCGACGTCCCGGCCGAGGTCGCCGGGCGGGCGATGCTGGTGCGCCGGCTGGAGATGCTGCCGGTGGAGTGCGTGGCCCGCGGCTACCTCTCGGGCTCCGGCACGGTCGAGTACCAGCGCACCGGGTCCATCCGCGACGTCCCGCTGCCCGCCGGGCTGGTCGAGGGCTCACGGCTGCCCGAGCCGGTGTTCACGCCGTCCACCAAGGCCGAGCAGGGCGAGCACGACGAGGCGATCAACTTCGCCGCCGTCGTCGCCGCGGTCGGGGCCGAGCGGGCCGAGCAGCTGCGCGAGCTGACCCTGGCGCTGTACCGGCGCGGCGCGGAGATCGCCCTGGACGCCGGGATCGTGCTGGCCGACACCAAGTTCGAGTTCGGTCTCGACGCCTCCGGCCTCGTCCTCGGCGACGAGGTGCTCACGCCGGACTCCTCGCGCTTCTGGCCGGCCACCCTGTGGTCGCCCGGGGCCGCGCAGCCCTCGTTCGACAAGCAGTACGTCCGCGACTGGCTCACGTCGTCCGGCTGGGACCGCGTCTCCCCGCCGCCGGAGCTGCCCGCCGACGTCGTCGAGGCCACCCGCGAGCGCTACGTGACCGCCTACGAGCGCCTGACCGGTACTGCGTTCCGCTGACGTGGCAGGAACGCGCTCGGGCCTCGCGTACCGCTCCGGCGGCGCGGGTGACCACCTGCTCCTGCTGCTGCACGGGCTGGGTGCCACCGGGGCGGTGTGGGACCGGCTGCTGCCGCTGGTCGAGGCGTCGTGGCGCGGACCCTGGGCCGTTCCCGACCTGCGCGGGCACGGCCGGTCGGTGGCCGAACCGCCGTACGGCTACGCGGTGCACGCCGCGGACGTGGCCGTGCTCGCCGCGGAGTCGGGCGCCGCGCGGGTCACCGTGCTCGGGCACTCGTTCGGCGGCGTGGTGGGCGCGGTGCTCGGCGGCGGCTGGTACGGCGTGGAGGTCGCGCGGGTCGTGGCGCTCGGCGTCAAGATCGACTGGACGGACGACGAGGTGAGCCGCGCCCGGTCGCTGGCGGCCCGCCCGCCGCAGGTGTTCGCGACCCGTGCCGAGGCCGCCGACCGGCACCTGCGGCTGGCCGGGCTCACCGGGCTCGTGGCCCCGGACGACGCGGTCGCGCTCGCCGGCGTCCGCGAGGTGTCCCCGGGGTGGGTGCCGGCGCTCGACCCGCGGGCGTTCGGCGCCGTCGGCCCGCCGGTCGAGGAGGTGCTGCGCCGCTCGGTCGCGCCGCTGCGGCTGGCGGCGGGGGCGTCCGACCCGATGGTGGGCCTCGACGCGATGCGCCGGGTGGACCCGGCCGCGGTGCTCGTCGAGGGCGCCGGCCACAACGCCCACTGGGAGGCCCCCGAGGCGGTGTGGTCCCTGCTGCGCGCCGACTGAGCTCCGCGGCGTCCGAGTGCGACGGACTCGTGGTCATCCCGCCGCGATGGCCACGACGTCGTCGCACTCGGGGTCACCTGTGGACGGCGTCAGCAGGCGGACGCCGTCCTGCGGCAGGCTCCGCCGGTGCCGACGCCGCCCGTGCCGCCCCGCATCGACCGGCCCACGAACCGCCGTCGCGCCCGTGCGGACGGGGTCAGCGACTGGCAGCTGCGGCACCGCGAGGTGGTGCGGACGTCCCGGGACACATACCTGCCGCGCGTGCAAGCGGGGGAGGTCCGTTGGCGGATCGATGCCGTCGTGCTGGGCGCACCCCGTTCCGCGGTCGTCAGCCACCTGTCCGCGGCTGCGCTCTGGGGCCTGGAGGTGCCGCTCGTGCCGGACGACGTGCGCGTGCACCTCACCGTCTCCCGCGGAGAGTGGGTGCGGAACCGGCCGGACCGGATCGTCCACTGTTCGGCGGTGCCGCCTGCCGAGACGCGGCAGCTGCGGGGCGTGACGGTGACCTCGCCGAGCCGCACGTGGGTGGACCTGGCGGCCGCCGTGCCGCCTCCCGCGCTGCTCGCGGTGACCGACCAGATGTTCGCTCGGGGGTTCCCCGAGGACGAGTTCCCCGCCGTCCTCCGCCGGGCGGTGGGCCGCCGGGGCGTCGCGACGGCACGGCGGGTCCTGCCGTGGGCCGATCCGCTGGCCGGGTCACCCATGGAGTCGGTGCTGCGCTGGCTGTTGCTCGAGGCGGGCCTGCCCCGACCGGTGCTGCAGCATGTGGTGCGCGACGCCGGTGGTCGCTTCCTCGGTCGTGTCGACCTGGCCTGGCCCGAGCAGCGGGTGGCCGTGGAGTTCGACGGCGACGTGCACCGCGACCGCCGGGTCTTCGTGGACGACCTGCGGCGGCAGAACGGTCTGGTCCTGGCGGGCTGGACCGTCCTGCGGTTCACCTCGGCAGACGTGCTGGGACGCCCGGAGGCGGTGGTACGCGCGAGCGGGGACGCCCTGCTGCCCACCTGAGTCCCGAGTGCGACGACGTGGTGGTCATCGCCGACCGATCACCACGAGTTCGTCGCACTCGGCGAAGAGCCGCGGCAGCAGCAGGGGCGTCGGCCGGGCCAGCGACCCCGCGCTCCGGTCAGTGGTCCACGCCACCCCGGTACCCTCGACCACGTGCCTCGGGTGGTCGTCGACGTCGTGCTGAAGCCGGAGATCTCCGACCCCCAGGGTCAGGCGGTGCTGGGAGCGCTGGGCCGGCTCGGCCACGACAGCGTCCGCAGCGTCCGCCAGGGCAAGCACTTCGTCCTCGAGGTCGAGGGCGCCCCCGACGAGGCCGAGTTGACGCAGATCGCCGAGACGCTGCTGGCCAACCCGGTCATCGAGGACGTCGAGCTCCACCTCCCGACCGACTGAGGAGTACCCCCTCCGTGCGCATCGGTGTCATCACCTTCCCGGGTTCCCTGGACGACGTCGACGCCGCCCGCGCGGTGCGCCTGGCCGGGGCCGAGCCCGTCGCGCTCTGGCACGACGACCACGACCTCAAGGACGTCGACGCCATCGTCCTGCCCGGCGGCTTCTCCTACGGCGACTACCTGCGGGCCGGCGCCATCGCCGCGCGGGCGCCCCTGATGCAGGACGTCGTCGACCGCGCCCGCCAGGGCATGCCGGTGCTCGGCATCTGCAACGGCTTCCAGGTCCTCTGCGAGGCCGACCTGCTGCCCGGCGCGCTCACCCGCAACGGCCACCTGCACTTCCGCAACCGCGACCAGGCGCTGCGCATCGAGCGCGCGGACACCGCGTGGACGCAGGACTACGAGCCCGGCCAGCGGATCGTCGTCCCGGTGAAGAACGGCGAGGGCCGCTACGTGGCCGCGCCGGCCGACCTCGACCGGATCGAGGGCGAGGGCCGGGTCGCCGTCCGCTACGTCGAGGACAACCCCAACGGCTCCATGCGCGACATCGCCGGCGTCACCAGCGAGAACGGCCGCGTCGTCGGGCTCATGCCGCACCCCGAGCACGCCGTCGAGGACCTCACCGGCCCGAGCACCGACGGTCTCGGCTTCTTCACCTCCGTCCTGAAGGCGGTCGTCGCAGCGTGAGCCAGGAGAGCGCGACGCAGGGACTCAGCGACCTCGACACCGGGCCCGGCCCGCTGTCGCACCAGCTCGACACCGTCGAGCTCGCCGCGCGGACGCCGGACCTCGAGCAGCCCTACAGCGAGCTGGGCCTGAAGTCCGACGAGTACGCCCGGATCCGCGACATCCTCGGCCGCCGACCCACCACCGCCGAGCTGGCCATGTACTCGGTCATGTGGAGCGAGCACTGCTCCTACAAGAGCTCGAAGGTGCACCTGCGCCGCTTCGGCGACCTGCCGCGCAGCGAGGCGCTGCTGGTGGGCATCGGCGAGAACGCCGGCGTGGTGGACGTCGGCGACGGCTACGCGGTGACCTTCAAGGTCGAGTCGCACAACCACCCCAGCTACGTCGAGCCCTACCAGGGCGCGGCCACCGGGGTCGGCGGCATCGTGCGCGACATCCTCACCATGGGCGCCCGCCCGATCGCCGTCATGGACTCGCTGCGCTTCGGCCCGGCCGACGCCCCCGACACCGCCCGCGTCCTGCCCGGCGTCGTCGCCGGCGTGGGCGGCTACGGCAACTGCCTGGGCCTGCCCAACATCGGCGGTGAGCTGCTCTTCGACGCCTGCTACGCGGGCAACCCGCTGGTCAACGCGCTGTGCGTCGGCGTGATGAGGCACGAGGACGTCCGGCTGGCCAAGGCCGAGGGCGTCGGCAACAAGGTCGTGCTCTTCGGCGCCCGCACCGGCGGCGACGGCATCGGCGGCGTCTCGGTGCTGGCCAGCGAGACCTTCGACGAGGAGGGGCCGGCCAAGCGCCCGAGCGTGCAGGTGGGCGACCCGTTCACCGAGAAGCTGCTCATCGAGGCCTGCCTGGAGATCTTCCGCGAGGACCTCGTCACCGGCATCCAGGACCTCGGCGGCGCCGGCCTGTCCTGCGCGACCAGCGAGCTGGCCAGCGCCGGCACCGGCGGCATGCACATCGACCTGGACGCCGTCCCGCTGCGCGACAGCACCCTGACGCCCGCCGAGATCCTGATGAGCGAGTCGCAGGAGCGCATGTGCGCCATCGTCGAGCCGGCCAAGACCGACGCCTTCCTCGCCGTCTGCCGCAAGTGGGGCGTGCTGGCCACCGTCATCGGTGAGGTCACCGACGGCGACCGGCTGACCGTCGACTGGCACGGCGAGCGGATCATCGACGTCCCGCCGCGGACCGTCGCCCACGAGGGCCCGGTGTACGACCGACCGATGCAGCGCCCGGCCGACCTCGACGACCTGCAGGCCGACGACCCGGCCGCCCTGCCCCGCCCGGCGACCCCCGAGGAGCTCGCCGCGCACTGGCTGGCCGTCGTCGCCAGCCCCGACGGTGCCGACAAGACCTGGGTCACCGAGCAGTACGACCGCTACGTCCGCGGCAACACCGTGCTCGCCCAGCCCGACGACGCCGGCGTGGTGCGCATCGACGAGGAGACCTCCCGCGGCATCGCGCTCGCCCTCGACGGCAACGGCCGTTACGCGCGGCTCGACCCGTACACAGGCGCGCAGCTCAACCTCGCCGAGGCCTACCGGAACGTGGCGGTGAGCGGCGCCCGCCCGCTGGCGGTCACCAACTGCCTGAACTTCGGCTCCCCGGAGGAGCCGGAGGTGATGTGGCAGTTCGCCGAGGCCGTCCGCGGCCTGGCCGACGCCTGCCGCGACCTGGGGCTGCCGGTCACCGGCGGCAACGTCAGCCTCTACAACCAGACCGGCGACGTCGCCATCAACCCGACGCCGGTGATCGGTGTCCTGGGCGTGCACGAGGACGTCCGGACCCGCGTGCCCACCGGCTGGCGGACGGCGGGGGAGACCGTGCTGCTGCTCGGCGTCACCCGGCCGGAGTTCGGCGGCTCCGCCTGGGCGAGCGTCGTCCACGGCCACCTCGGCGGCCGCCCCCCGGCGGTGGACCTCGAGGCCGAGCGGTCGCTGGGCGAGCTGCTCGCCGCGCTCGGCCGCGAGGGGCTGGTCACGTCCGCGCACGACCTGGCCGACGGCGGCCTGGCGCAGGCGCTGGCCGAGTCGGCGCTGCGGTACGGCACGGGCGCGCGGCTGACCCTGGACGGCGACGTGTTCACCGCGCTGTTCAGCGAGTCGGCCGGGCGCGTCGTCGTCACCACGACCGACCCGGAGGCGGTGCGGGTCACCGCCGAGTGGGCCGGCGTCCTGGTCACCGAGCTGGGGACGACGGGGGACAGCGGTCCGGACGCAGTGCTCGCCGTCGACGGCGTCGCGGAGCTGCCGCTCGCCGAGCTGCGTGCCGCCTGGAGCGCCACGCTGCCGGCTCTGTTCGGCACGCCGGAGGCGACCGTGGGCAGCGTCCCGGCGGGGACCGTCCCGACCAGCTGATGCCGGCTGTGCCCCCGTCGACGAGGCCGATCCCGGCCGACGAGCTGCGGGCCGCGGTCGACCCGGTGCGGGCCTGGCTGGCGGGGGAGGCGGAGCGGCCCCCGCGGTCCGTGCTCGGGGCCGCGGTCAAGACGACGGCCCGCTGGCTGGCCCAGCAGGTGCCGGGGCGCTCGGTCGAGCTGCGGGTGCCCCCGCACGCCGCCGTCCAGCTGGTGCCCGGGCCGCGACACACGCGCGGGACGCCACCCAACGTCGTGGAGACCGACGCCGCCACCTGGCTGCGGCTGGCGACGGGGCAGCTCACCTGGGAACGGGCGGTCGCCGACGGGAGGGTCAGCGCCAGCGGCAACCGGGCCGACCTCTCGGCCCACCTGCCGTTGGCACCTCTTCGGTGAGCCTCTGGACGGGGTCCTTCCAGGCACCTGGCCGCGGTGCCGGCCGGTAGGCCGACGATGTGCACAGCACCGCGCCCCCGTCCGGAGATCCGGACGGGGGCGCGGTGTGTGTGCTGGTGGGCTCAGCCGCCGAACAGGGCGCTGGCGGCCTTGACCGTGTTGTAGAGCCCGTAGGCGAGCGGCACGCCCACCAGGGTCCAGGCGAAGGCGATCAGCCCCACCGGGGTGTGCGTGGGCTTCCGGTCGTCGGTGGTGGGGTGGCTCATCGGACGGCGCTCCGTTCCGTGTCGGCGCGAGCGGTGGTGGGGGAGGTGGCCTTCGGCTCGTGCCACTTGCTGGCCACCGGGCGGACCAGCAGGTTGGCGACGAAGCCGACCGCCAGCAGGCCGACCATGATGAACAGCGCCGGCCGGTAGTTCGCCGCGACGAGCTGACCGGGGGTGCCCTGGGTGTCCAGGACGCCGTTGACGATCAGCGGCCCGGCCACACCGGCGGCCGCCCAGGCGGTCAGCAGCCGGCCGTGGATCGCGCCCACCTGGTAGGTGCCGAAGAGGTCGCGCAGGTAGGCCGGGACCGTGGCGAAGCCGCCGCCGTAGAAGCTGATGATGACCGCGGCGGTGAGCACGAAGATCCAGGTGGCCGTGCTGCCGAAGAGGGCCAGGACGACGTACAGGACGATCCCGACGCCCAGGTACACCATGTAGATCGGCTTGCGGCCGATGTAGTCCGACGTCGAGGACCACACGAACCGGCCGGCCATGTTGAACAGCGAGAGGAGCCCGACGAACCCGGCGGCGGTGGCGGCGGCCACCGTGGAGGTCTCCCCGGTGCGGAAGAAGTCCTGGATCATCGGCGCGGCCTGCTCGAGGATGCCGATGCCCGCGGTGACGTTGCAGAAGAGCACCGTCCACAGCAGCCAGAACTGCGGCGTCTTGATGGCGTTGTTCGCCGAGACGTTCTCGGTGGTGACCAGGGCCTTCTTCTTGACCGAGGCCGGGTCGAAGCCCGCGGGGCGCCAGTCGTCGGCCGGCACGCGCACGATGAACGCGCCGAACATCATGAAGACCGCGTACAGCGCGGCCAGCGTGAAGAACAGGGCGGCGACGGCGTCGCCGTTGGGCGCGGTCCCGGCCACGGACGGGTCGTAGGTCGGGTCGTACCAGCTCATCAGCTGCCGGGACAGCGGCGAGGCGACCAGCGCTCCGCCGCCGAAGCCCATGATCGCCATGCCGGTGGCCAGGCCGGGCCGGTCGGGGAACCACTTGATCAGCGTCGAGACCGGCGAGATGTAGCCGATGCCCAGGCCGATGCCCCCGATGACGCCGTAGCCGAGGTAGACCAGCCACAGCTGGCGGGTCTCGATGCCCAGCCCGCCGACGAGGAAGCCCGACACCCAGAAGACGGCGGAGGTGAACATCGCGGCCCGCGGGCCGTTCTTGTCCACCCACGTGCCGAACAGGGCCGCCGAGAGCCCCAGCATCACGATGGCGATCGAGAAGATGATGCCGATGGCGGTCAGGGTCGTGTCGAAGTGCGTCACGAGGGAGGCCTTGTAGACACTGGTCGCGTACGCCTGGCCGATGCACAGGTGCACGGCGAGCGCCGCGGGCGGGATCAACCAGCGGTTGAAGCCGGGACGGGCCACGATGCGATCTCGGGCCAGGAAACTGGGTACTGCCACGGGACGGACCTCCGGAGGACATCGGTCGGGGGATCCCCCGCCGGACAGGGTCTGTGCCAGACGTCACGGACCCGCGGGAACGCTACGTCCGTCCTGGACGTACCGCTGGTCGAAGCAGTCGATCCCCACCGGTCGAGACCGGATCGTTGCGGAGTCAACCAGCTCCCGGACGGTCCAACCGCCCCCCGGACCGGGCATAGGCTCCCGCCATGGCCTACGAGGTGAGGGGCGTCGTCGCCCGCAGCAAGGGAGCCCCGGTCACGGTCGAGACGATCGTCGTTCCCGACCCCGGCCCCGGAGAGGCGGTGGTGGACGTGCAGGCGTGCGGGGTGTGCGCCACCGACCTGCACTACCGCGAGGGCAACATCACCGACGAGTACCCGTTCCTGCTCGGCCACGAGGCCGCCGGGGTGGTGGCCGCGGTCGGGGAGGGGGTGACCAACGTCGCCGTCGGGGACTTCGTGATCCTGAACTGGCGGGCGGTGTGCGGGCAGTGCCGGGCGTGTGCCAAGGGGGAGCTGCAGTACTGCTTCGCCACCCACAACGCCGCGCAGCAGATGACCCTCACCGACGGCACCGCGCTGTCCGCGGCGCTGGGCATCGGCGCGTTCGTGGAGAAGACGCTGGTGCACTCCGGGCAGTGCACCAAGGTCGATCCGGCCACGCCGGCCACCGCCGCCGGGCTGCTGGGCTGCGGGGTGATGGCCGGGGTGGGCGCGGCGATCAACACCGGCGGGGTGCGCCGCGGGGAGAGCGTGGCGGTGTTCGGCTGCGGCGGTGTGGGCGACGCCGCGATCGCCGGCGCGCGGCTGGCCGGGGCGACCACGATCGTCGCCGTGGACGTCGACGACCGGAAGCTGGCGTGGGCCCGCCAGTTCGGCGCCACGCACACCGTCAACTCCCGGCAGACCGACGCGGTGGCGGCGGTCAGGGCCGCCACCGGCGGGTTCGGGGTGGACGTGGCGATCGACGCGGTGGGTCACCCGGCGGTGTTCGAGCAGGCCTTCTACGCCCGGGACCTGGCCGGGCGGGTGGTGCTGGTGGGCGTGCCGGCGCCGGAGATGACCATCACGCTGCCGCTGCTCGAGGTCTTCGGCCGGGGTGGGGCGGTCAAGTCGTCCTGGTACGGCGACTGCCTGCCTTCCCGGGACTTCCCGATGCTGGCCGATCTGTACCGGCAGGGCCGCTTCCCGCTGGACGACTTCGTCACCGAGACCATCGGGATCGACGACGTCGATGCCGCGTTCGACAAGATGCGTGCCGGCGACGTGCTGCGCTCGGTGGTGGTGTTCAAGTGACCGCGCGGATCGACAAGGCCGTCGTCTCCGGCGTCTTCAGCCTCGACGGGCAGGACTTCGACGTCGACAACAACGTGTGGCTGGTCGGTGACGACGACGAGGTGCTCGTCATCGACGCACCCCACGACGCCGCCCCGATCCTGGACGCGATCGGCGGCCGGCGGGTGACCGGGATCGTGCTGACCCACGGGCACAACGACCACATCACCGCCGCCGTGGCCCTGCGCGAGGCCACCGGGGCGCCGATCTGGTTCAACCCTGCCGACCGGATGCTGTGGGACGTCGTGCACCCCGACACGGCCCCGGACGAGGACCTGGTCGAGGGCGCCCGGTTCACCGTGGCCGGGACGACGCTGACCGCGTTGCACACGCCGGGCCACTCGCCGGGCAGCACCTGCCTGCACGCGCCGGACCTGGCCACCGTCTTCACCGGCGACACGCTGTTCCACGGCGGCCCCGGCGCGACGGGGCGCTCGTACAGCGACAAGCCGACGATCCTGAAGTCGATCCGGTCGCGGCTGATGTCCCTGCACGGCGACACCGTCGTCAAGACCGGCCACGGCGACGACACCACGATCTCGGCCGAGATCGGTCACATCCACTAGGGCGCTGAGCCGCGCTCCCGGCCGGGCGGGGTGGCCAGGGCCACCCCGCCCGGCCGGTCCCCGTCGGCCTCCGCCGGTACCCTCGGTGAGTGCCTCGCGGTGACGGACGGCTGACGCACGACCTCGACCCCCATTCCCCCGGACCCCAGGACGCGTGTGGCGTCTTCGGTGTCTGGGCGCCGGGGGAGGAGGTCGCCAAGCTGACCTACTTCGGTCTCTACGCCCTGCAGCACCGCGGCCAGGAGGCGGCGGGCATCGCCGTCTCCGACGGCGCCTCGGTCGTCGTCTACAAGGACCTGGGGCTGGTCAGCCAGGTCTTCGACGAGGCCACCCTGGGCAGCCTGCGCGGCCACCTCGCCGTCGGGCACACCCGGTACTCGACGACGGGTGCCTCCACGTGGGAGAACGCCCAGCCCACCTTCCGGACGACGGACGCCGGCACCGGGCTGGCGCTGTGCCACAACGGGAACCTGGTGAACACCGCCGAGCTGGCCAGCCGTGCCGCCGACGCCGGTGTGCCGGGCGCCTTCACCTCCACCACCGACTCCGACCTGGTCACCGCGCTGATCGCCGCCCGCCAGGACCTCTCGGTCGAGGCCGCCGCGATGGAGGTGCTGCCCCAGTTGCGCGGCGCCTTCAGCTTCACCTTCATGGACGAGAACACCCTCTACGCCGCCCGCGACCCGCAGGGGGTGCGGCCGCTGGTGCTCGGCCGGCTGGAGCGGGGCTGGGTGGTCGCCAGCGAGACCGCGGCGCTCGACATCGTCGGGGCCTCCGTCGTCCGCGAGGTGGAGCCCGGCGAGCTGATCGCCATCGACGAGGACGGCCTGCGCAGCCAGCACTTCGCCCCGGCCGAGCCCAAGGGCTGCGTCTTCGAGTACGTGTACCTGGCCCGGCCGGACACGACGATCGGCGGCCGCGGCGTGCACGCCGCCCGCGTCGAGATCGGCCGCCGGCTGGCCAAGGAGCACCCGGCCGACGCCGACCTGGTCATCTCCGTGCCGGAGTCGGGCACCCCGGCCGCCGTCGGCTACGCCGAGGCCTCCGGCATCCCCTACGGCATCGGCCTGGTCAAGAACTCCTACGTCGGGCGCACCTTCATCCAGCCCAGCCAGACCATCCGGCAGCTGGGCATCCGGCTCAAGCTCAACCCGCTGCGCGACGTCATCCGCGGCAAGCGGCTGGTCGTCGTCGACGACTCGATCGTGCGCGGCAACACCCAGCGCGCGCTGATCCGCATGCTGCGCGAGGCCGGCGCGGTCGAGGTGCACGTGCGGATCTCCTCGCCGCCGGTGAAGTGGCCGTGCTTCTACGGCATCGACTTCGCCAGCCGGGCCGAGCTGATCGCCAACGGCCTCGACGTCGACGGCGTGCGGGCCTCGATCAACGCCGACTCGCTGGGCTACGTGTCCGAGCAGGGGCTCATCACGGCCACCGAGCAGCCGGTCAACCGGCTGTGCACGGCCTGCTTCACCGGCGAGTACCCGATCCCGCTGGCGGAGAGCGAGCTGCTCGGCAAGCACCTGCTCGAGGGCATCGGCCGCCGGGTCGACCAGGACCGTGCGGTGACCGGGTGGACCGGCCAGCAGGCCGGCAGCGCCGCCGTGCCCGGTGGCGCGGACGACGCCCTGACCCGCCCGTGAGCGGCACCGGGCCCGAGTTCACCTACGCCGCCTCCGGCGTCGACATCGACGCCGGCGAGCGGGCCGTCGCCCTCATGCGGACGGCGGTGGAGGGCACCAACCGCCCCGAGGTCGTCGGCGGCCTCGGCGGTTTCGCCGGGCTGTTCGCGCTGGACACGGCGCGGTACCGCAGGCCGCTGCTGGCCTCCTCCACCGACGGCGTGGGCACCAAGATCGCTCTCGCCCGGCAGCTGGACCGGCACGACACCGTCGGCATCGACCTGGTCGCGATGGTCGTCGACGACCTGGTCGCATGCGGCGCCGAGCCGCTGTTCCTGCAGGACTACGTCGCCTGCGGGCGGGTCGTGCCGGAGCGGATCGCCGCGATCGTCACCGGCATCGCGACCGGCTGCCGGCTGGCCGGGGCCGCGCTGGTCGGCGGGGAGACCGCCGAGCACGGTGACCTGATGGCCCCCGACGACTACGACCTGGCCGCCACGGCCGTGGGGGTCGTCGAGGCCGACGCGGTGCTGGGGCCCGAGCGGGTCCGGGAGGACGACGCGGTCGTCGCGATGGCGTCGTCCGGCTTCCACTCCAACGGCTACTCGCTGGTGCGCCGGGTGGTCGCCGCCGCGGGGCTGGACCTGGCCGCCACGCCCGCCGGCTTGGACCGCCCGCTGGGCGAGGTGCTGCTCGAGCCGACCCGCATCTACGCGCTGGACTGCCTGGCGCTGGTGCAGCGCTTCGGCGTCGACGGCGTGCACGCCTACGCGCACATCACCGGTGGTGGGCTGGCCGGGAACACCGCCCGGGTGGTCCCGGACGGCCTGGAGGCCGTGCTGGACCGCGGCACCTGGGCGCTGCCGGCCGCCGTGTCGCTGCTCGAGGAGCACGGTGTGCCGCGGGCGGAGTCCGAGCGGGCGTTCAACTGCGGCGTCGGCATGGTCGCCGCGGTCGCCCCGGACGTCGCGGACGACGTCGTGGCCGTGCTGGCCGAGCGCGGGGTGCCCGCCTGGGTCGCCGGCACCGTGGGTGCCCGCACCGGCGGGGACGCGGCGCGCCTGGTCGGCGACTACCGCTGAGGCGCTGACGCCCTACACGCACTCACGGCGGCCCCGCTGCAGGGGCCCGCCGCGAGCGTGCGAGTGGTGGGGGCAGCGGGGTCCTTCCTCAGCGACTGGCGGCCCAGTCGTCGTCCGTGTCGTCGTCCGCCCAGCGGTCGGTGTACTCGCCGTCCTCGTCGTCGTCGCTGCCCGCCCGGGACGGCGCGGAGTACGACGACGTCGGTGAACCGGCCAGCTCGCGCTGCAGCGCGGAGAGGTCGGTGTTCGGTGAGCTGTACTTGAGCTCACGGGCCACGCGTGTCTGCTTGGCCTTCGCTCGGCCGCGCCCCATCGGCTCGACCCCCTCGTTACGGAGTACGGGAGCCCAGCTCCGGGCTGGACGGCCCGCGTGGCGACCCCGACTGAGTGTCTCTGTCTCGACCGAGCTTACGACACGGATCGGCGACCGGCACGGGTCTCCCCCCGCTGTCGCCCGACCGGGGCCTCCGGCCGGTGCCACCCCGCGTCGTACGACGGGCGGGGATCACGGGATCACGGTCTCCGGCTCCTGCTCGGTGCCGGCCCGGGGTGCGGGGACGGCGGCCGTGCCGGACTCCGTCAGGCCGAGCTGGGACGCGAGGTCCAGCCGGTCGTAGTAGAAGCGGTGGGACACGGCCCGGCCGTCCCGGACCGTGATGGCGTCGCACTCCCGCAGCCGGAGGGGCCTGCCGGTGGGCGGCAGGTCGCCCTCGGGGGAGCTGAGCGTCTCGGTGTGGGTGCCGACGATCCAGCCCTCGTCCAGCGCGCTGTCGGCGTCCTCGAAGGTGGCCCTGGCCTCCCAGGACAGGTCCGGGAGGGCCCGGCGGAGGGACATCACGTACTCGACGATCGCGTCCGCGCCGTCGAGCCGGCCGGCGTCGGGTGCCTCGCCGACGGCGTCGTCCGCGTACAGCTGCCGGAGGGCATCGCGGTCCCCGGCCACGATGGCCTCGGTGATGCGGTCCATGGTCTCGCGCGCCTGTCCCATCACGACCTCCTCGGCTGCTCCGTCGGCCCCTGCACAGGGCAGTGTCCGAGCCGGCCCGGCGGCGGGCGAGAGGCGAACGGCCCCGGCTCCCTCAGCGCGGGATGCGGATGGTGGCCAGCCGGCCGACCGACGCGATGCGCTCCTCGGCGAGGCGGTCGGCGGCCACGGCGGGGGAGACGCCGTCCGCGTCGGCGGCCCGGAACACCCGCAGCGCGACGTCGAAGATGCCGGCGGCGCGGGCCTCGGCGCGGGCGAAGGAGAACCCGTGCCGCTCGTCCTCGACCTGGATCACCCCTCCGGCGTTCACCAGGTAGTCCGGCGCGTAGAGGATGCCGCGGCGCATGAGCTCGGCGGCGATCCCCTCGTGGGCGAGCTGGTTGTTGGCGCCGCCGCAGACGATCTCGGCCTCGAGCACCGCGACCGTCCGGTCGTCCAGGGCGCGGCCGAGCGCGCAGGGGGCGTAGACGTCGGTCGGCGTCCGCACCAGGGTCGCGGTGTCGGCGACGGCGTCGACCGCGGGGTGGCGGGCCAGCACCCGCTCGACCGCGCCGGCGTCGACGTCGGTGACGACGACGTCGGCGCCGTCCTCCACCAGCCGGTCGACCAGCCAGCTGCCGACCTTGCCGACGCCGGCCACCCCGACGGTGCGCCCGGCCAGCGACGGCTTGCCCCAGCGGTGCTGGGCGGCCGCCCGCATCCCCTGGAAGACGCCGTACGCGGTGAGCACCGAGGAGTCCCCGCAGCCGCCGTACGCCAGCGACCGGCCGTGCGCGAACCGGGTCTCCCGGGCCACGACGTCGAGGTCGGCGTTGTAGGTGCCCACGTCGCACGCGGTCAGGTAGCGCCCGCCCAGCGACTCCACGAACCGGCCGTAGGCGCGCAGCCGCGCCTCGGTCTTGTCGGTGTGCGGGTCGCCGATGATGACGGCCTTGCCACCGCCGAGGTCCAGGCCGGCCAGGCTGTTCTTGTAGGTCATCGCCCGCGACAGCGCCAGGGCGTCGGCGACCGCGGCGTCCTCGTCGGCGTAGGGGTGGAAGCGGGTCCCGCCGAGCGCCGGCCCCAGCGCCGTGGAGTGGATCGCGATGACCGCCCGCAGCCCGGAGGCCGGGTCGGAGCAGAAGACCACCTGTTCGTGACCGGAGCCGAGTACGTCCACGGGGCGAGCCTAGGACGGCGTCGCCCGCCCGACCGGGTGCCCGGCCCGGCCGGCCAGGGAGCGGGGCGCCACGCCCCTCCGCGGCGTGGGCGTGGTCTTCGTCACGCACGACCCGCTCCGGCGCCCACCCGGTCGGCGACTGCCTCCGCATGCTCGGCCGCGGCCGCGGCCCGGCGACCCCGCGGAGGACGAGGTCAGCGTGGCGGAGCCGACCCGGCTGGTGGCCGGCGGCGCCGGGCCCGAGGAGGCTCCGACCGGGCTCGAACCGCCGCGGGACGAGAAAGGTCACGCGCAGCCCTCAAGCTCACCCGTCCGGGTGACGAGAACAGATGTGACAGGAGTGGGGCAGGTGTCCTGTGTGCCCGGTGTGACGGCCGTGCCGCGTGGAGACTTCCGAGACCGGTGTGACGCTGTCACGCTGCGGCCGCCCCCCGACGCACCCCTCTTCTCCAGGGAGCGACATGCCGCACAGCCGTCCTCGCCAGCGCACGTCCGGGACCGCCGCCGTCCCGGCGCACCGCTCGCGCGCCGGGATCGTGCGCAGCCTGCTGGTCGGCGTGGTGGCCGGCACGGTGGTGCTGACCGCGGCCGCCCCCGCCGGCGCCGCCCCCACACCGCCGCCGCCCAACCCGTCCGACGAGCAGATCGGGCAGGCGCAGTCGGCGCAGGACGCCGCCGCCGCCGAGGTCGGCCGGATCAGCGCCCTGGTCGCCCAGGCCCAGTCCCAGCTCGAGGGCTACGCCGTCCAGGCCGAGGCCGCCGGTGCCGCCTACCTCGCCGCCGAGGAGGCCCTCCTGGAGGCGCAGGCCGAGGCCGAGCGGACGGCGGCGGAGCTGCAGGCCGCCACCGAGGCCGTCGATGCCGCCATGGCGCGCATCGCCGGGTTCTCGCGGGACAGCTACATGAGCGGCAACACACTGTCCACCGCCGCGGCCCTGCTCGACGCGGAGGGACCCGCCGACCTGATCGAGCGGGCCGCGATGCTCGACTACGTCTCCGCCAACCACCTCGACGTCCTCGGTCAGCTCGAGGTCGCCCGCGTGCAGCAGGCCAACGCCGACTCCGCGGCCCGCGCTGCCCGCGACAAGACGGCCGAGGCCGAGGCCGTCGCGGCCGCCGCGAAGGCCACCGCCGACCAGCAGCTGGCCGCGCAGCGCGCCGCCTACGACGAGGTCTCCGCGCAGAAGGCAGCCTACGAGCAGCAGCTGCAGGCCGCCGAGGTGGAGCTGCTGCGCCTGCAGGGCGCCCGCGACGCCTTCCAGGCCTGGCAGCAGCAGAAGGCCGCCGAGGAGGCCGCCGCCGCCGCGGCCGCCCGCCGCGCCGAGGAGGAAGCCGCCGCCGCGGCTGCCGCGGCCCGCGCCGCCGCCCGCAGCCAGGGCTCCGGGTCCGGGAGCAGCGCCGCGGCCAGCTCGGGTGGTTCCGGCCCCTACGTCAAGCCGACCTCCGGCCGCACCTCCAGCTGCTTCGGCTCCCGCTGGGGCGCCCTGCACGGCGGCGTGGACATCGCCGCGCCCATCGGGACGCCGATCTACGCGGCCCACTCCGGCGTCGTCGCGCGCGCCGGGACGGCCACCGGCTTCGGCTACGCGGTCTACATCCGTGGCGACGACGGCGCGGTCACCGTGTACGGCCACGTCAACCAGTACTTCGTCCGCGCCGGCGAGCGGGTGGTAGCCGGCGAGCTCATCGCGGAGGTCGGCAACCGCGGCCAGTCCACCGGCCCGCACCTGCACTTCGAGGTGCACCCCTCCGGTGCCATGTACGGCGGTCAGGTCGACCCGGTGCCGTGGCTGCGCGGCCGCGGCGTGTCCATCAGCGGCTGCTGAAGCAGGAAGCGGACCACCCTCCCCCCACGCCTCGCACGCCCGGCACGGGCCCCTGGAGGGGTGCCGCCCCCGGCCCCGCCGCGAGCCTGCGAGCGGTGGGGGCAGAGGGCCTCCCTCAGCTGGTGGGCGCGGCCGAGGTCGGGTTGCAGTGGGCGGCGACGTAGTCGGTGAGCGCCGTCTCCGCCGGGCGGAGCTCCTGGCCGATCCGGGTCGACGCGTCGGCGTAGGCCTGCTGGCCCTCCGGGGTGCCCAGGTCGAGCGTGCCGGCGGTGTCGGAGAGCCGGCGCAGCCCGTCGAGCAGCGCGGTCCAGTCGCCGGCGATCTCGGCGGGGGCCTGGACCTGCTCCAGCCGGGCGACGGCCTCGGGCAGCCGGCTCGCGACGTCCTCCGGGGTGGCCGCCGCGAGGCTGCCCTGCACCTCGGTGAAGGCGCTGGTCATCTGCCCGCAGAACTCCTCGGCGGCCGGGTCGGGTGCCGCCGTCCCGCTCGGCGGTGCGGACGACGAGGTCGCCGGGACGGAGGTGCTCGGCGCGGCGGCCGGCTCGTCGTCCCCCGACCCGCCGCAGGCGGTGAGCAGGACGACGGCGGCGGCACCGGCGAGGGCCGAGCGGAGCAGCGGGGCGGGGGAGCGCATGGGCCCGACGGTAGTTCCGCGTGCGCCGGGGTGCCCGGGCGCGGCTACCGTGCCCGACGTGAGAACCCCGGTCGACCCCCGCGCCACCTGGGACCTCCCGGCCCCGGGGGCGATGCCGCGGACGGCGGACCTCGAGCCGCTGGTCACCCGGGTGCTGGCGCCCAACCCCTCGCCGATGACGCTGGACGGCACCAACACCTACCTGGTCGGTGCCCCGGGCAGCGGGCAGGCCGTGCTGGTCGACCCGGGGCCCGACGACCCGGCGCACCTGGCCGCGGTCGAGGCGGCGCTGGCCGCGCGGGACGCCCGCTGCGTCGCCGTCCTGGTCACCCACCACCACGGCGACCACGCGGAGGCGGCGCTGCCGTGGGGCGCGCGGCTCGGCGCGCAGGTGGCGGCCGCCGACGCCCGCGTCGCCGGGCCGGACGGCCGGGTGCTGGAGCCGGGGGAGCGCCTGGCGCTCGCCGGGACGACGCTCGGCGTCGTCCCCACGCCCGGGCACACCGCCGACCACCTGGCCTTCCGGCTGGAGTCCGGCGCGGTCCTCGTCGGCGACCACGTGCTGGGCCGCGGGACGTCGGTGGTGACCCACCCGGAGGGCGACGTGCTGGCCTACCTGGCCTCGCTGCGCCGGGTGCACGAGCTCGGCCCGAGCGCGCTGTACTGCGGGCACGGGCCGGAGCTGACCGAGGACCCGGGCGCGGTGCTGGACTTCTACCTGGCCCACCGGGCGTTCCGGGAGCAGCAGCTGCTCGCGGCGATGGTGCGGGGTGCCGGGACGGTCGACGAGCTGGTCGCCGACGTCTACGCCGAGGTGCCGCGGGAGGTGTGGCCGGCGGCGGCCCAGTCGACGCGCGCGACGCTGGCCAAGCTGGCCGCGGAGGGTCACGTGGTGCTCGACGGCGACCGGGTGCGGTTGCCGTGAGCGTGCCGGTCGTCCGGGCGGCCGACAGCGAGCGCGACCAGCGGCGCGCCGCGGCGGCGCTGCGGGCGGCCGGGCTGGGTCCGGGCGACCGGCTGCTGGTCTCTGCGGGGGCCTCGCCGGCGCTGCTCGCCGTCGTGCTGGGCGCGCTGCGCTCCGGCGTCGTCCCCGTGGTGCTCGACCCCGCGCTGCCCGCGGCCGAGCGCGCCGCGCTGGCCGAGGACGCCGACCCCGGGCTGGACGTCGGCGCCGAGCCCGAGCGGCTGCTCGCCGGGGACGTCGAGGGCGAGCTCGCCGACGTCCCGCTGGCCCGGCCGATGCACTACACCTCCGGGACCACCGGCCGCCGCAAGGGCGTGTGGTCCGGTGTCCTGGCCGAGGACGACGCCCGCGCGCTGGCCGCCGAGGAGATCGACCTCTGGGGCCTCGGCCCGGCCGACCGGTACCTGCTGCTCTCCCCGCTGCACCACTCCGCGCCGCTGCGCTTCGCCGTCTCCACGCTGCTGGCCGGCGGCGAGGTGCTGCTGCCCGGCCCGTTCGACGTGGCGCGCGCCGCGCGCACCATCACCGAGCAGCGCCCGACGACCACCTTCTGCGTGCCCACCCACCTGCAGCGGCTGCTGGCCGTCTCGTCCCCCGCCCACCCCGTCGACTGGTCGTCCTTCCGCCGCCTCGTGCACGCCGGCGCGCCGTGCCCCGAGCCGCTGAAGCGGGCGGTGCTCGCCGCGGCGCCCGAGGGCAGCGTGTGGGAGTTCTACGGCTCCACCGAGGCGCAGTTCACCGTCTGCTCGCCGGAGGACTGGCTGGCGCACCCGGGCAGCGTCGGCCGGGCCCGCCCGGGACGGCGGCTGGAGACCGACGCGCGCGGCCAGCTGTGGTGCGCCGTGCCGCGCTGGGCGCGCTTCGAGTACTGGCGGGCGCCGGAGAAGACCGCCGCGGCCTGGCGCGGGGACCTGGTCACGGTCGGCGACCTGGGCCGGGTGGACGACGACGGCACCGTCTGGCTCGACGGCCGCCGCGAGGACCTGGTCATCTCCGGCGGGGTGAACGTCTACCCGGCCGAGGTCGAGGCGGTGCTCGACGCGCACCCGGGCGTCGTGGAGAGCGCGGTCGTGGGCGTGCCCGACGCGGAGTGGGGCCAGCGGGTGGTCGCCGCCTACGTGGGTGACGCCGACCCGGCCGAGCTGGCCGGCTGGGCCCGCCAGCGGCTGGCCCCCGCCAAGCGGCCCAAGAGCCTGCACCCGGTCGGCGAGCTGCCGCGCACCTCGACCGGCAAGGTCCGCCGGCTGGACCTGCCGGAGGTCCTCGGGCTGTGAGGGGTGGGTGGGGAGCCGTGCAGTGGGACGTCGTCGTGGTGGGGGCCGGCACGTCCGGCGCCCCGCTCGCGGCGCGGCTGGCCGACGCCGGACGGCGGGTGCTGGTCCTGGAGGCCGGCGCGGACCACGTGGAGTTCCCGGCCGACCTGCGCGACGCCGCCCGGATGGCCGCCGCCGTCCCCGGGCACCCGGCGAACTGGGACCTCACCGGGGTGCTGACCGAGGAGGTGACCTTCCCGGTGCCGCGCGGGCGGGTGGCCGGCGGGTCGAGCGCGCTCAACGGCGGCTACTTCGTCCGCGGCACCCGCGCCGACCTCGACGGCTGGGCCGCCGCGGGCAACGGCCTGTGGTCCTACGACGCCGTCCTGCCCTCGTTCGTGCGGCTGGAGGCCGACCGCGAGTACGGCGACCGGCCCGGCCACGGCGCCGACGGGCCGGTGCCGGTCCGGCGGGCTCCGGACGGGCACCCGCTCGCCGACGCGCTCGGGGCGGCGGCCGCGGAGCTCGGCGCCCCCGACGAGCCGGACAAGAACGCCGACGGACCGCCCGGCTGGGGGCCGGTGCCGCTCAACGTGGCCGACGGCGTGCGGGTGAACACCGCCATGGCCTACCTCAACCCGCGCCGCGGGCACCCCGGGCTGACCGTGCGCGGCGGCGTGCTGGTGCGCCGGGTGGTCGTCGAGGGAGGCCGCGCGGTGGGGGTCGAGACGGCGGACGGCGTGGTGCGGGCCGGCGAGGTGGTGCTGGCGGCCGGCGCCGTCGGGTCGCCGCAGCTGCTGCTGCTCTCCGGCATCGGCCCGGCCGACGACCTGCGCGTCCTGGGCCTCGACGTGGTGGCCGACGTCCCGGGCGTGGGCGTGGACTGCACCGACCACCCCGACGTCTACGTCACCTGGCGGCCGGCCCGGCGGCTGCCGATGCCACGTGGCCTGCACCCGCTGCACGGCGTCCTCAACGCCACCTCCGACGGCGCGGCGGTGCCCGGCGACCTCGAGGTGCTGCCCTGGCTCAAGCCGTTCAGCCGGGTCATGGTGCCCCGCACGTCGGCGGGTGCGGTCCGGGTGCTGCGCCGGCCGGGGGCCACGCTGCGGGCGCTGCGCGGTACCTCGCTGCACCGGCTGCTCGACACCGCCCGGCGCCGCGACGACCTGTTCCTCGGCGTCGCGCTGCAGCGGGAGGACAGCCGCGGCCGGCTCACCCTGCCCAGTCCCGACCCGGGCGTGCAACCGCGGCTGGAGTACCGCTACCTGTCCACCGACTCCGACCGGCGGCGGATGCGGCAGGGCGTGCGGCTGGCGGCCGAGCTGCTGCGGACGGCGGCGATGGCCCCGCTGGTCGCCGAGCGGACCGGGCCGCCCGACGACGTCCTGGCCTCCGACCGCGAGCTGGACCGCTGGATCCGGCGCTCGCTGGCCACCGCCGTCCACCTGGCCGGGACGGCGCGGATGGGCCCGGACTCCGACCCCGGCGCTGTGGTCGACCAGCACCTGCGGGTCCGCGGGGTCGAGGGGCTGCGGGTGGTCGACACCTCGGTCATGCCCACGGTGACCTCGCGCGGGCCGGCGGCGACGGCGGTGGCCATCGGCGAGCGCGCCGCGGAGCTGATGACCGAGGGCTGACCCTCACCCGCCGGGCAGCGCCGGGAGCGGGATGCCCGGCGGCGGGAAGAACACCGGTGCCTCGCCCGACAGTACCGGCAGGAAGGCGTCGTGCCAGATCTGGCCGCCGCGGCTGCCGCCGAACCCGCCGACGTCCACGTTCGCCGTCGGGTTGAACAGCATGACGCTGGCGGTGTACCGCGGCGTGGAGCCGACGAACGACACCGACGCCCGGTCCTGGGCGGTACCGGTCTTGGTGGCGATCTGGTGGCCGGGGATCGCGGCCCGCCGGCCCGTGCCGTAGGGCAGCGAGGAGCCGCCGACCATCATCTGGTTCACCGTCGTGGCGATCTGCGGCGACACCACCTCCGGCGTGCAGGAGGCGCCGGTGCCCAGCGGGCTGCCGTCCTCGCGGGTCAGCGGCCGCCCGTCCCGGCCGAGCACCTCCACGACCGGGACCGGGGTGCACCGGGTGCCGTTGGCGGCGAGCGTCGAGTAGGCGCTGGCCAGCGCGAGCGGGCTGGTCGCCTCCGGGCCGAGGGTGAACGAGCCGCGGTTCTGGGCGATCACCTGGTCGGCCACCGGGTCGAGCGAGGTCAGGCCCAGCCGCTGCGCCACCCGCACCGGCCCCTCCACGCTGCCCAGGTCGTCCTCCAGGGCCACGAAGTAGGTGTTGGAGGAACGGACCAGCGCCTCGTACATGGTCAGCGTCGGCGGGAACGTGCCCTCGACGTTGCCGACCGTGTACGGGTCGAGCCCGTTGCGGTACACGCGCGAGGTGTACGGGTCGCTCGTGGTGATCGTGTGCGAGGGCGGGAAGCCGCGCTCCAGGGCCGCGGTGGCCACGAAGACCTTGTACGTGGAGCCGGAGCCCTTGCTGGCGACCACGTTGAGGTTGACCGACGACTGGGCCGGGTCCTCGGCGTCGAAGCCGAACACCCGGTTCGCGCTCATCGCGAGCACGTTGCCCGTGCCCGGCTCGACCGCGGTGAACATCGCCGCCACGGGGTCACCCATCGGCTGCGTCGCCAGCACGGCGGCGTCGGCGGAGCGCTGCAGGTCGGCACGCATCGTCGTGCGGATGGTCAGGCCGCCGTCCTCGAGCTGCTCCTGGGTCATCCCCAGGGTGCCGGTGAGGTGGTCCTGCAGCAGGTCGCAGAAGAACCCGCCGAGGACGCCTGCGCCGGCGCAGCCGTTGGGCGGGGGCGGCGCCGGGTCGGCCTCCACCGGCTGCGCTGCGACCTCGGCCAGCTGCGCGTCGCTGATGTGGCCCTGGGCGTGCATCCGCTCGAGCACCACGTTGCGCCGCTCCCGTGCCCTCTCGGGGTCGACCAGCGGGCTGTCGGAGGTCGGCGTCTGCACCAGGCCGGCCAGCATCGCCGCCTGCGGGAGGGTGAGGTCGGCGGCGTCGACGCTGAAGTAGGCCTGGGCCGCGGCCTGCACGCCGTAGGCGCCCTCGCCGAAGTACACGGTGTTCAGGTACCGGGTGAGGATCTCCTCCTTGGGGTAGGTCTCCTCCAGCGCCAGGGCCAGCCGCGCCTCGCGCAGCTTGCGGCCCAGCGTCTGCTCGGTGGCCGCCTGTCGCTCCTCGGGGGTCGCGGCGGTCTGCAGCAGCGTCTGCTTGACCAGCTGCTGGGTGATCGTCGAGCCGCCCTCCTCGACGTCGCCGGAGCTCACGTTGCGCGCCAGGGCCCGCAGCGTGCCCTGCACGTCCAGGCCGTTGTGCTCGTAGAAGCGCTCGTCCTCGATGTCGAGCAGCGCCTGCTCCATGACGTCGGCGATCTGGTCCGCGCCGACCGGCGTCCGGTTGTTCCGGTAGAAGTAGGTGATCACCGAACCGTCGGAGGCCAGGACGACGGTGTTGCCCGGCGGCGTGGCGTCGGTCAGCTGGACCGGCAGCGGGGCCAGCAGCCTCGCCGAGGAGCTGGCGACCAGGCCCGGCCCGACCACCCAGGGGACCAGCAGCGCGGCGAGCAGTGCGCCGGCCAGGGGGAGCGCCAGCAGCAGGCGGCCGAGCGCGTGCAGCCGTCGCTGGGAGGACCCTGACCTGTGCGACCGTGCCATGGCGCCCTCGCGGTGCTCGTGCCCCGGCGTGCGGGGAGGCGCGACGCCGTGCCGGGATCATTCCGCACGGCGACGGTCCGGAACACCCGGGTGGGCGCGGTCGACGGCGCGTCCCGGCGGCGCGCCGTGCGCAGCCGCCGGGACGGCGGACGAGGGGCCCTCAGCGGGCGGTGGGCAGCTCCGAGGTCGCGGGGTTCACCGGGGCGGACCAGGCGTCGGGGTGCGGGCGGCCGGTGTCCGCGACCCACCCGCCGGAGGGACGGGTGGCCGGGCGGGCGCTCAGGCTCACGATCAGGGCGAGCAGGCCGACGAGTCCGAGCAGGACACCAGCGATCACCAGGAGCGTCGTGAGCACGTACCGAACGTAATCGCACGACCGTTCTGTGTCACGTGGCGGATCTCCACCGGAGTCCGGCGCGACATCGGACAGGATCTGACGAGCCGGTCGCTCCCGTCCCACCCGCCCCAGGCGGATCGCCGCAGCTGGACGCGGGCCCGCGAGCCCGGGTACGGGGCTCCTCCTCGACGATGGGTAGGGGGGTCCCACCCCACGACAGGAGGATGCCCGTGACCGACCTGCCCCGGACCGCCGGCCGAGCCGTCGCCGTCCCGCTGGGGGCGCTCGCCCGCTGGCGCCGCGGCAAGCCGATGCACCCGCGCGGCACGGTGCTCGACGCCGTGCTCGAGCGCACCGGCGGACCGGCCGGGTGGAACGTGCCCTGGCTGGCCGGCATCGGGGACGAGGCGGCGCTGGTCCGGCTCTCCCGCGGTGCGGGGCTGCCTACGCCGCTGCCGGACCTGCTGGGCCTCGCCGTCCGGCTGCCAGGTCCGGACGGCCCCGTGGACCTGCTCCTGTCCACGACCGGACGGGGTCGGCTCACCCGCTGGGTGCCGGTGCCCCGGTGGGACGCCGCGGCGGTCTACTGCTCGGTCATGGGTTACCGCACCCCCGCCGGGCCGGTGTTCCTGGCGGCGCTGCCCGAGCCCGGGGCCGCGCCGGTGACCGCGGAGCCCGGGCCGGTCGCCGCAGCAGCCCGCAGCGGCCGGCTGGCCTTCACGCTCGCCGCGGCGCGGGGGGCGGGGGACTGGCGGCCGTTCGCCCGGCTGCGGCTGCTCGCCCCGGTGCCCGAGGTCGACCCCGACCTCCGCTTCGACGCCGTCCGCCACCCGCCGCCGGGCCTGGTCCCGGACGGGCCGATGGCCCGGTTCCGCGCACCCGCCTACGCGGCCGCGCAGGAGGGCCGGGACGCGTGACGGCGACGGCGGCCCGCGGGCACCCGCCCGACCTGACGGTCCACCTGCGCCGGGCGCGCGACCACGTCGACCGCCACTTCGCCGACGACCTGGACCTCGACCGGCTGGCGCGGGTGGCCGGGGTCTCGAAGTACCACTTCGTCCGCTCCTTCGAGGCCGCCTTCGGGGAGACGCCGATCCGCTACCTCACCCGGCGGCGGATCGAGCGGGCCCAGGACCTGCTCCGCTCGGCCAACCTGACCGTGACCGAGGTCTGCACGGCCGTGGGCTACGCCAGCCTCGGCTCCTTCTCCACCCGCTTCCGGGCGCTGACCGGGGAGTCGCCGGTCGCCTACCGGGACCGCTGGGCCGCCCGCGGTGCGCCGCACGTGCCCGGCTGCTTCCTGTTCATGCGCGGCGTGGTCGACCTCGGCGGGACGACCGGTCCGGGTCGAGCAATCGGGGAGAAGCGCGGCACCGGCCGCCGTCCCTAAGGTCGACGCCATGATCACCAACATCTCGCTGGTCACCGTCTACTGCCTCGACCAGGACCAGGCCAAGCAGTTCTACGTCGACGTCCTCGGCTTCGAGGCCCGCACCGACATCACCATGGGGGAGGGGTTCCGCTGGGTCACCATCGCCCACCCCAGCCAGCCCGAGCTCGAGGTCACCCTGATGACCCCCGGCCCGCCGCTGGACGAGGACGCCGCCGCCTTCGTCCGCGGCCAGCTGGAGAAGGGTTCCATGGGCGGGCTGGGCCTGGCGGTCGACGACTGCCGGAGGACGTACGACGAGCTGTCGGCCAAGGGCGTGACCTTCCTGCAGGAACCGGCGGAGCGTCCCTACGGCGTCGAGGCCGTGATGCGCGACGTGTCCGGCAACTGGCTGGTGCTCGTCGAGCGCCGGGAGTTCACCCCGGCCGACTTCGCCTGACCCCCCGTTCGGGTACTCCCCGTCACCACTCGGTTGGGCGGAGTGCCGACGGGTAGTACGACCGGTACCCGTCCGTCTCGGTCCCGCCCCTGCCCGTCGCAGTGCGCGGCGGCAGGAGGAGAACCACCGCGTGAACGACGCCGACCCCCCGGCAGCTGCCGGGACCCGGCTGGTGACCATCCCGTACGCCGACCCCTACGTCGACGCCGTCCTGCCGGAGGGGGTCGTCCGGGTGGGCCCGGGGCCGGGCCCCAGCCCGTGGCTGGACCCGGCCTACCTCGCGGCCCACGCGGACGGCGTCGACGTGGTGCACCTGCACTCCGGCTACGGGCACCTGCCCGAGGACGAGGTGGTCAGCTGGGCGGAGACGGTCCGGCGCACCGGCGTCCCGCTGGTGCTGACCGTGCACCAGCTGCGGGACCCCGAGCAGCCGACCCGGCGCCGGCACGACGCCCACCTGCAGGCGCTGCTGGCGACGGCCGAGGTGGTGCTCACGCTGACCCCGGGGGCGGCCGACGAGATCGCCGAGCGGTTCGGCCGGACGGCGATCGTCGTGGCGCACCCCTCGATCGCCGAGCCGGTGCCCGGCCTGGGCGCCGAGCGCGGCCTGGTCGGCCTGGCGCTCACGGCGCCGTTCCCGGCCCTGCCCGATCCGGCGATGCTGGTCCGGGCCGCGCTGTCCGGCGCCGTCAACGGCGGTGGGCGGCTGCGGGTGTTCCTCGACGACGGCGTGGAGCCGCCGCCGGTCTTCGCCGCCGGCGACAGCCTGGAGTTCCTGCCGCGGAAGGTCGACTCGTGGGCCGCGCAGCTGCAGGAGCTGCACGCCGTCGTCCTGCCCCAGTCCTGCGGCACCCACTCGCGGGAGCTGGAGGTCTGCCGCGACGTCGGCACGCGGGTGGTGGCGCCCAGCTGCGGGTGGTTCGCCGACCAGTGGTCCGACGTCGTCCCCTACGACAACGACGAGGAGCGCGGCCTGGACCCGGTGTCCCTGGACGCCGCCGTCGCCGCGGCGCTCACCCGGCCGGCGCCACGGCCGGCCGACCGGGGGTGGCGGGCCGAGCAGCGGGCCGCCGTCCGGGCCGTGCACGCGCAGGTGTACGCCCAGGTGGGCGCCGACCGCGCCCGCTGAGGCCGGTCAGAGCTGCAGCTTGAACCCGACGTGCGAGGCGGTGAACCCGAGCCGCTCGTAGAAGCGGTGCGCCTCCGGGCGGCGGGTGTCGGTGGTGAGCTGGACCAGGCCGCAGCCGCGCCGGCGGGCCTCCTCGACGGCCCAGGTGAACAGCGCCGCGCCGACGCCCTGCCCACGCAGGTCGGCCCGCACCCGCACCGCCTCGATCTGCAGCCGTGTCGTCCCGCCGCGGGAGAGGCCGGGGATCTCGGTGAGCTGGGCGGTGCCGACGACGTCCGACCCGTGCGTCACGGCGAGCAGCAGCTGGGCGGGGTCGGCGTCGACGGCGGCGAAGGCCCGGCGATAGGGGGCCAGGTCGGGGGACTCCCGGTCGCGGCCGAGCGGGTCGTCGGTCAGCAGGGCCACGAGGGCGGGGACGTCGTCCGCCGTCGCGCGGCGCAGGCCGACGGTCGTGCTGCCCGTGGAGAGCGTGGCGGGGAGCGGGGTCACCGCGGCAGTCTGCCCGGCCGGGGCGGCGGGGGCTGCAGGAGGATGGTGTGGGCAGGGGCGGGGTCGAACCGCCGACCTCTCGCTTTTCAGGCGAGCGCTCGTACCGACTGAGCTACCTGCCCCTCCCGGTGTCTCCACCGGAGAGCGACCCTGACGGGACTCGAACCCGCGACCTCCGCCGTGACAGGGCGGCGCGCTAACCAACTGCGCTACAGGGCCTCGCTGGTACTGCTGGTGGTGCCGTGCCCCCAACGGGGTTCGAACCCGTGCTACCGCCTTGAAAGGGCGGCGTCCTGGACCGCTAGACGATGGGGGCTCGTGTTCGCCGGGGGCAGCGAGAACTCTACATGCTCGGCGGGGCGTCCCTGACGCGGGGGTCCCGTGGCCCTCGCCACGCCCCCCCGAGCGACCCGCCGACGCCCTCCCCGGCGGCGGCTGCCGATCACGGGCCCGGTGCCACCTCGGGTGGCGTGTCGCCTGCAACGACCCGTGATCGGCAACGGGCCAACGGGCCGGGTCCACCCGGGGAGTGCGACACGGTGGCGCGGTCGCGGGCGCAGCGGCGCCCGGCTGTCACCCTCAGCGGGTGATCCGCCGTGCCGCCGTCAGCCCCTCCCTCCTGCTCGCCGCCGCGCTGCTGGCCGCCTGCGGCAGCGGCGACCCCGCCACGTCGCCGTCCGCCAGCACGGGCGAGGTGTCCTCCCCGAGCAGCGCACCCGCCGCGCCGACCACCGCCGCGCCGACCACCTCCGAGGCGGCGGAGACGAGCGCCGACGCGCCCCCGTTCGAGGGGGACACGCAGCCGGCCACGCGGGAGGCGTCGGCCGACGCCCAGGTCACCGTGAGCGAGATCCGCACCGGCCGGCAGGACGGCTACGACCGGGTCGTCCTCGAGCTGGGCGGCACCGGCACGCCGGGCTGGGACGTCCGCTACGTCGACCAGGCGTACTCGCAGGGCACGGGCGACCCGGTCGAGGTCGCTGGCGAGGCCGTCCTGCAGGTGACGATCACCGGCGCGGGCTACCCGTTCGACACCGGCGTCGAGGAGTGGGCCGGTCCGGACCCGTTGCCGGGCAACGGCACGCGGACGGTCACCGAGGTCGCCTGGGACGCGACCTTCGAGGGCACCTCGGTGGCGGTCGTCGGGACGACGGGCGAGGCGCCGTTCCGCGTCTACGCGCTTGAGGACCCCACCCGCGTGGTCGTCGAGGTCGCCGACCTCGGCTGAGGGAGGACCCCGTCCTCCTCGTGGAGGACCCCCTTGCCCCCCGCCACCCGCAGGCTCGCGGCGGGCCCCTGCACGGGGGCCGTCAGGGGCTCGCGGCGAGCCTCTGGACGGGGCCGCAGCGGGACCCGCCAGGGTCGTCTGAGCGCGGGTCGGCTGCTCAGCCGAGCGAGGCGGTCAGCTCCACGGAATCGGCCTCGACGGTGGTGCAGGTCAGCGACAGGGGGCCGGCGTTCACGGTCTCGCCCTGGGCGCAGGACACGCTGGCGTTGCCCACGCTGAGGGTGGCCCGGCCGTCCTGGACGCCGCCGAAGGACAGCGTCGTCCCGAGGATCTCGACCTGGGCATCACTGCCGGTCAGCGTCACCGAGCACTCGCTGGCGCTGCACGAGAGGGTGTCCGAGCCGAACGAGCAAGCGGTCAGCGGCAGCAGCGCGAGGCCACCGGCGAGGGCTCCGGCAGCCAGCCGGGCGGCGCGCGACGTCGTCGAGGACATGAGCCGAGGGTAGGTCGGCCGGGTCACCCCGTCGGGGAGGCCGGCGCTGGGGCGGGTGTCGGCGCCGGGGCGGGTGTCGGAGCCGGCGGGCTCCCGTCGAGGCCGGTCCCGCCGGTGCCGTCCCCGACGGCGGGGGGCACGACGGGGGCGACCTCCCGCTCGATGGTCACCTCGGTCTGCCCCAGCCCGCCGAGGGTGATCTCGTCGTAGGCGGTCAGCGCGCCGGTCTGCGGGTCGAGGTAGAGCACCGTGCAGGTCAGCGGCTCGGGGAACTCGCCCTGCAGGGCGCGCAGCCCCGCTCCGCCGGTCGAGCCCTCGACCATGAGCAGGGTGCCCCCGTCGAGCCGGGTGACCTCCCGCTGGTGGGTGTGCCCGGCCAGCACCAGCGGGACGACGCCGTCCAGCGGCGGGGCCTGCCCGGGGTCGTGCACCATCGCGATCGCCGGTGGCTCCGGCAGCGTCCCGACGAGGTCCGCGAGGCCCGCGCCGCTCGCCTCCAGCGTCTCGGCGCCGTCGTCGGCCCCCGGGTCGGGCGTGAAGCGGGGGTCCGGCGTCCCGACGACCTCGATCCCGGCGACCGTGACCGCCGAGTCGTCCAGCACGGTCGCGTTCGGCTGGGCGGCGACCAGCTGGGCGGTGAGCGTGGAGTCGTGGTTGCCGCGGATGAAGACGTAGGGGACGCCGAGCGTGCCGACCCGGCTGACCAGCCCGTTCTCCGGCTGGCTGCCCCAGTCGGTGATGTCCCCGGTGTCGAGGACGCCGTCCACGTCGAACTGGGCGGCCACCTGCTGCACGAGGTCGAAGCCGGCGGGGTTGAGGTGCAGGTCGGAGACGTGTAGCAGCGCCACGCTGTCGTCGGCGCCGCCCGGCGGGGGCAGCGTGGACAGCGTCGAGTACAGCGTGCTCACGTTGGAGACCAGGTCCTCGAGCGAGGCGCGGTAGGCGTCGAACCTGGCCACGATGTCCTGCGCGCTGCCGATCAGGCTGTTGGCGTTGACCAGCAGCCCGGTGTACGTGGGCTGGGACAGCGCCTCGGGGCGCCAGGTGGCCGCGGCGACGCCGCCGGTCGCGGCGACGAGGGCGGTGGACATCCCCAGTGCGATCAGCGGTTCCCGGCGGCGGCGCAGCACCAGCAGGGCCGCCGCCGTCGCCCCGCCGACTGCGGCCAGCGCGGTCAGCCACGCCACCCGCTCGACGGCGTCCCTCAGGTCGGCGCTCACCTGGTCGACGACGCCGTCCAGCCGCGTGGGGTCGGTGGCCAGCTGCGTCGCCCGGATCTCGTCGACCCGGCTGAGCTCGATCTCCAGCCGCAGCGGCCCGTCGTACGCGTCGACCTGCAGCGCGCCGAGCGGGGGGATGTCGAGGGCGGCACCCCCGCCGAACGGGCGGAAGGCCACCGTGGCGTCGAACGGGCCGATCGGGGCGGACACCCGGCCGAGCAGCAGGATGCCGAGCCACGCACCGGCCAGGACGACGGCCAGCCGGACCGCCCACCGGCCCGCCCCGCGGGCGACCGCGCGCAGACCCGCGCGCCTGGCGGTGGTCGGCTCGGTCACCCCCGTCAACCTAGCCGCGGCCGGGGCCGGCGCCGCCCCGGTGGGCCGGGACGACGCCGCCACGCGACCGTCACGCGACGAGCTTGGCGGTCACCTCGGCGAGCCGGCGGCCCTGGTAGCGGGCGGCGGCCAGCTCGGCCTCGGTGGCGGTGGCGGACTTGCCGCCCGAGGCGTTGGAGACGCCGTAGGGGTTGCCGCCGGCCTCGAACAGCAGCGGGTCGGTGTAGCCGGGCGGCACGATGACGGCGCCGAAGTGGGAGAAGACGTTGAACAGCGTGAGGATCGTCGACTCGTTGCCGCCGTGGACGTTCTGCGCGCTGGTGAAGGCGGTCGCGCCCTTGTTGGCCAGCTTCCCGGTGAACCACAGCCCGCCGAGGGTGTCGATGAACTGCTTCATCTGGGCGGCGGGGGTGCCGAAGCGGGTGGGCGTCCCGAGGGCGTAGCCGTCGGCCCACTCCATGTCCGCCGGGGTGGCCTCCTCGACCTCGCCGGCGGTGGTGTCCACGTGCGCCCGCCACAGCGGGTTGGAGTCGATCGCCTCCTGCGGCGCGAGCTCGCGCACGCGGCGCAGGCGCACCTCGGCCCCGGCCTCGCGGGCGCCGTCGGCGACGGCGGCGGCGAGCTGGTGGGTGTTCCCGGTCGACGAGTAGTAGACGACAGCGATGTTGGGCACGGAGCCCTCCGTTCTGGTTGCGCGTTCAACCGTCCAGGAGGGGTGTGCTCGACCCCGGCGCCGCTCAAACGCGACGCGGCGACACCGTCAGGCGGTCGTCGTCGCCCGCGGGCGGAACAGCCAGCGCAGGGCGATGAACCGCATCAGGCCGACCAGGCCGGTCACCGCGACGACGAGCGCGACCTGGGTGGCGACGCTGGCCTCGGGGACCAGCGAGTTCAGGACGCCGAGCGCGGTGCTGGTGAGCAGCAGGCCGATGACCGAGATGCCGCCGGCCTCGAGCTGGGCGGTGAGCCAGTGCACCCGCTCGCCGGCGTGGAAGGTCAGCCGCCGGTGCGTCTCGTTGGCCAGCAGGGTCGACACCGCGGTGGCCGCGACGTGCGCCGGCAGGTAGCCCAGCCGCTCCAGCAGGCTGAACAGCAGCGCGTACACCAGCGTGGTGGAGACGCCGACGAGGACGAACCGGGCGAACTGGGCCAGCGTGTCCTCGGCGCGCAGCCGGGCGACGGCGCTGTCCACGGCGTCGCCGACCGCCGGGCGGCGGGTCAACAGCGACGGGCAGGTCACGACGTCTCCTCTACCGGCACCACTACGTTCTGTAGCTTCCACCTGGGGATCGGCTGTGCGCCAGTCGTTATTCCCCCGGGAACCGACACTTCTGCTGTGGAGTCGATCACCGCGTGTCGCGCCCCCGCGTGGCCGTGACCGTCCGGCAGCCCCCCACCACCGCAGGCCAGGGCGGCATCGTCCGCGGTCGACAGGGGTAGGACGCCGCCATGAGCCTCATGGGGATCCTCGACCGGGTCGCAGACAAGGCGACCTTCGACAAGGCGATCGGCCCGGCCCAGCGCGCCGTGCAGGCCGTGCTCAGGCCGCAGGCCCTCAGGGACCTGCTGCACGGCACGTGGCTGGGGCACCCGCTGCACCCGGTCCTGGTGCAGGTCCCGGTCGGCAGCTGGACGTCGGCCGGCCTGCTCGACGCGATCCCCCCGCTGCGTCCGGCCGCCACCGTCCTCATCGGCACCGGCGTCGCCGTCGCCGTCCCCGCGGCGATGTCCGGCGCGGCCGACTGGTCGGAGCAGGGCATCGGCGTCCGACGGCTGGGTCTGCTGCACGCCGCCGGCAACACCGTCGCGCTGGGCCTCTACATCGGCTCGCTGGTCGCCCGCGCGCAGGGCCGTGGTGGGCTGGGCCGGGTGCTGTCCTACGCCGGCCTGGGCATCGCGACCGGGTCGGCGGCGGTCGGCGGGCACATGTCCTACGCCCAGTCCTCGGGCGCCTCGCACGCCGCGACCGCGGCCCGGGCGCTGAGCTCGGACTGGATCGACCTCGGCCCGCTCGACGACCTGCCCGAGGGCCGGCCGGCGCTGCGCACGGGCAAGGGCGGCAGCGTCGACGTCCCGCTGGCCGTCGTCCGCCGGGGGGCGCGGGTGGACGCCTTCGTCGGGGCGTGCTCGCACCTGTCGGGCCCGCTCTACGAGGGGTCGGTGGAGCAGGTGCGCGGCACCGACTGCCTGGTGTGCCCGTGGCACGGCTCGGCGTTCGACCTCGAGGACGGCCAGCCGCGGCGCGGTCCGGCGGCCAACCCGCAGGACAAGCTGGAGATCCGCATGCAGGCCGGCCGGGTCATGGCCCGGCTGCCCGGCCGCGACCGGTAGGGGGCCCCGCGCGGCGCCGCCGTCCCTACCCTGCAGGGCGTGCGGCGGACGGCGGTGCTGGCCCTCGCGCTGCTGGGCGCGGGCTGCGGCGGGACGGACCGTGTGGTCGAGGCGGCTCCTCCGGTGTCGACGTCCGCGGCGCCGGCGCTGCCGCCCGTGCCCGGCATCGAGGCCGAGGTGGTGCGCCAGCGCACCGACGTGCCCGTCCCCGGTCAGGTGCACGTGCGCGTCACCGACAGCGGCGACCAGCCGTTCACGGTGACCGCGGTGGCGATCGACGCGCCGGGTTTCGCGCCGCTGCCGCCGACCGCGCTGAGCGCCGCCTTCGAGCCCGGCCGGACGATCGCCCTGCGCACCGCCTACGGCGCGCCGGACTGCGCCGCTCCGGCCGGTCCGCCGGCCGCGCGGCTGACCGTGGCGTGGCCCGACGGCACGGTGGAGGAGCTGCGGGTGCCGCTGACCGGGGACGACCTGGACGTCCTGCACCGCGAGGAGTGCGCGGTCGCCGGGGTGCGGGCCGTCGCCGACATCGGCCTGACCGGGCTGACCGCGACGGGCGACGCGGTCACCGGCACCCTCGACCTGGCCCGGGCCGGGGGCGACGACCGCGCCGTCACGGTGCTCGACGCCCGGCGCAGCGTCGTGCTGGACGTCGCCGTCGAGGGGCTGCCGCTGGTGCTGGGGGAGGGGGAGGAGCGGGCGAGCGCGGAGGTGGCGTTCACCCCGGCGTCCTGCGAGCCGCACGTGCTGGCCGAGACCAAGCAGCCGTTCCTCTTCCCGCTGTGGGTCGCGGTGGGGGAGGCCGAGCCGGTGGCGGTGCCGCTGCCCGTCGACGCCGCGCAGCAGGAGCTGTTCTGGGACCTGCTCGACCGGGTGTGCTGAGCGGCGGGACGGAGTCCGGCCCGACCGCCACGGGGGGATCGCGGCGGCCGGGCCGGAGCCCGGGTCCGGGATCGCTCACCGGACAGCAGTGACGCTAGGTGACGTGAACTCCTCGAGCGATCACCTGACCAGGTGATCCGTCCGTGGGCTGCGCCACGCACCGTGAGATCGCGGTTCACCGGTGCCTCGTGGGGGCACCCGGGGGTCCGTGTTCTTCCTCTTCTCCAGCCGGCTCGGCTGTCTGGGCTCGCTGGCCGTCTCCGCGTTGCTGACCCTGCTGGTGCTGCTGTTCCTCGACGTGCTCTGAACAGGCGTCCCGTCCGGGTAGCCTCGCGCTGGTGCCGGGCCTCTAGCTCAACTGGCAGAGCAGCGGACTTTTAATCCGCGGGTTGTGGGTTCGATCCCCACGGGGCCCACCGCGCTTGACCTGCGCGTTTCCCTTTCACGGGAGGCTCGGCCGGTGGCCGCGCCCACACGGCGCCCACACGCGCATCCGCGGCTGCCCGCGCGGCGGCGTCCATCCGGTCGGCCAGCGCGGTCAGGTCGTCGTCGAACAGGCCGGAGTACACGTCCAGCGTCATGGCCGCCGAGGCGTGCCCGAGCATCCGCTGGACGCTCTTGACGGTCGCGCCACTGGCGACGGCGAGCGAGGCGGCGGTGTGCCGCAGGTCGTGCGGGGTGACGTCGCTCAGCCCGGCCGTGCTGACCGCCGGATCGAAGACGGCCCGGCGCCAGTTCCGCAGCCGCAGCACCGTGCCGCTGGCCGTGGTCACCAACAGGTCGTCGCCCTGCTTGCCCTCGCAGCGGCGGGCCAGCGACTCGGCGAGGGTTGCGGGCAGGGGAACGGTCCGCTGCTGATGGGTCTTCGGTGTGCCGAACTCCAGCCGCCCGCCGACCTCGGTGACCGCCTCGGCGATGGTGAGCCGGCGCCGGAGGAAGTCGACCCGTCGGACCCGCAGGGCGGCCATCTCGCCGAAGCGCAGCCCGGTGTAGGCCAGCAGCCGGAGTCTGCGTGCTGGCGCCTCACGACTGCTCGGAGGTCTCCTTGATCGTCGCCCAAGCTCCCCCGGCTTCACATGATTGCCTGCTCGCTCACGTTGAGCAGCCGTTCAGTGGGGAGGAGGCAGCAAACTGGCCGCAAAGGCGACATGCCCGTGATGCTGTCACCGACGATTTCGACCGTATCAGAAACACCCTGCTTGCTCGCTGGGACCTCGAGCGCCCCTGGACCAGGGCGACGTCGGCGGCGGCGAGAGGCCCGCTCCGACGACCCCGGCCAGGGCGCGGCGGGGGACCGGCAGTCGCCGGCCCGGGCTGACAGCGGCGATTGGCAAGAGCGGCCAGACCGCCAACCTGCGGGCCGGTGGCCACCCGCAAACGGCGACCCGCCTAAACCGCCGGCGAGACCGCTCGAACACTTCATGCTTGACCTGGCCATCGGCTGTGTCAGTTGAGGAACCCGCTACGTCTCTTTCCCGGCGGCTCGATCCTCGCGGCGCCGGCGTCCCGCAGGGGATCGACATTCGAGACAGCACCGCAGCAACGAGTCAGAGGGCGGAAGGTTGAGCGCTCACCGCGGACTTCAGGAACAGTTCTCTCGGATCACGGTCACCCATCAGCACCCCATGGCATAGGCCGCAGGAGAGCCTCAAGCTGTGCGATGGCCTGGGCGTTGGCGCGAAATAGGACGGCGAGCGCGCCGACGCAGAGCCACGCCATCCCGCGTTGCCGCCTCAACCACCTCCGTTCCCAGCCCTGGGCCGACGTGACCGCCACGGGGGCCACGGCGGCTGAGGCACCTTCGGCAAGACATCGGCCAGGAGTGCGACCAGCCGATTGGGTACGACCGCCATGATCCGAGTCTGCTCGAACCGCTTCAGCTCGTCATGCCAGATGACGAACGGGCCGGGCGGAGTCGTCGGCGCCGCTTGCCGGTAGATGCCGGCTTTCAGGTACGCCTCGGGATGCCCTGGCCCATGCGCTTGCGTGTTCCGCGGCAACAACGTCTCCAACCCGGTCAGCAGCTGCGTAGCCACCGCCGGGTACGCCGTCTGCCCCGGCTGCGTCTGTGGCTGGAACGTCACTGGCTGACCGTTACGCCACACTCGTATCGTTCCCTGGCCGACGCTCCAGACGATTTCCGCGGCAAAGTCATGCCACGTCCCTCGGTCCCGTTCGGCCACGAACCACTGCCCTTGCCGGATTGAAGCAGCCGAATCGATCGGGTCGTGCCGGTGCAGGTCCAACATGATGTCGTCCCCGACCAAGGTGAATGCCACTGGTGGGCTCCCACCCAAGTCGTGGTCCCCCTGGTGCCACTGAAAGACCACCTGCCAGGCACGTGTACCGGACGCCACCTTCGGATCATCCGGGTAACTCGCATCGAGCATCGTCGACCACTCGTACCGGACCGGCCGACCACCGCTGTCGTTCTCGAACGGCCCGACGACCTCCGACCGCCACCCGCCGACGACGTGCCCGTCCGGTCGCGTCCCCACCTCGCCGTCACGGTGCTCCGCGCGCAGAGCACGCCCCGCCTTGACCACCGGCGGTGTCTCGCTCCGCAACCTGTCTGCCACCCCGCCCGCCCGGTGAAAGTTTAGGAACTCCCCGCCGGCCGACAACGGCATCTGCAGGTCCTCACACGGCGCGTACCAGGTCCGTCGCCACCCCGTCCGCACTCCTTCCAGCAACTCCCACATGTTCCACCGGAGCGGCATCTCGACCCTTCCCCCGAGCAGACCCCGAACGCGGGTGCCGCAGACCGTAGGCCGCCCGTCCACGGCCGACCAGTGCCAGACATCCCTCGGCGACGAACGGCTGTCGTTCACCTCTTCGAGTGGTGCCGACCGTCATGCCCCGCCGCTCGGTCGTGCCGTGCGCTTCTCACTTGCCTTGGTGCTGACCGGAGCGGGGTTCCGGAAGGGGCGATCACAGCGTCTCGTAGGGAGACCGCCGTACGGGGCGGCCGGGCCGGCCAATCCATGACCGCTCCCCGGTCCTGCAAAGGATCGCCTACCGAGCGCGGGACATCTCGGTCGTCAGTGAGCCCTGGACGTAGGTCATCACCTGTTGCGCGGCCGGATCGCCCAACCTTGACGCGAGATCGGCTGGGTCGTCGTCGAAGCGCTCAGGGAACCCGCCACAGTTCGCCCTGGACATCAGGCACTCAAGCCACCTACTCGCCGACAGCTCCTCGTCCACCGAAGCCAGGGAGACAGAGTGCCTTGACAGATATTCTTGTCAAAAGCACGGTGGCGTCATGCGCGATGTCGAGGTCATTGAGAGCGCGGAGGCAGCCGCCGCCGCGCTAGATCCGGTCCGGGCTCGGCTGCTCGGCGAGCTGGCTGTCCCGTCCTCCGCCGCCGGGCTCGCGGCCCGGGTCGGCATCGCCCGCCAGAAGGTCAACTACCACCTCAAGGCGCTTGAGGCGCACGGCTTGGCGGTGCTTTCCGAGGAGCGCCGGCACGGGGGCATCACCGAGCGGGTGCTGCAGGCGTCGGCGGCGTCCTATGTCGTGTCGCCGGCGGCCGTCAGCGCTTCCGCGGCCGACCCGGGCGCCAACGCCGATCACCTGTCGGCGGGCTACCTCGTCGCGCTGGCCGGTCGGCTGGTGCGCGAGGTCGGCGCCCTGGCGCGCCGAGCCGGAACGTCCGGCAAGCGCCTGCCGACGCTGACCATCGACACCCGGATCGGCTTCCGGTCGGCCGCCGACCGCGCTGCCTTCGCCGACGACCTCACCGCCGCGGTGCTCGACCTGGCCGCTCGCTACCACCACGACGACGGGCGCCCGCATCGGCTCGTCGTCGCGGCCCACCCCCTTCCTGAGGAGATCGCATGAGCACGACCCCGAACGTCCCGTACCGCCTGGAGTTCAGCGTCGAGGTTCCAGGCACCCCGGAGCAGGTCTGGCAGGCCATCGCCACCGCCAAGGGCATGAGCGCCTGGTTCCTGCCGACCGAGATGGAGGAGCGCGAGGGCGGCTCCCTGCACTTCAGCATGGGCCCGGAGATGGGCTCGGACGGCCAGGTCACGGGCTGGGACCCGCCGCGCCGCATCGCGTACGAGGAGGACTGGGCCGCCCTCATGGGCAAGGACCCGGACGCCCTCAGCCCGCTGACGTCGGAGTTCCTCGTCGAGGCGACCTCCGGCGGCACCTGTGTTGTGCGCGTCACCTCCAGCGGCTTTGGCACCGGTGCCGAGTGGGAGCAGGAGTGGTGGGCCGACATGGGCACCCAGTGGCGGCCGTTCTTCGACAACCTGCGCCTCTACCTGTCGCACTTCCCCGGCCAGGAGGCCACGCAGCTCGAGGTCACCGCCTCCCACCCCGGCGACCCCGAGGCGCTCTGGTCGACCCTGCGCGATGCGCTCGGGCTGGGCGAGGAGGGCGCACCCGTCGAGGTGCGCGGCGCCACCGGCACCGTCGAGCGCGTCGGGGAGCGGCAGGCGCTGGTCCGGCTCACCGCACCGGTGCCCGGGATGCTCAACGCCTTCGGCTACGGCGACGGCACGGCGACGGCGGGCGTGCGGGCGTACCTGTTCTCCACCGGCGCGGCGGACTACGTGCGGCGCGAGGAGCCGGCCTGGCAGGCCTGGTTGCGGGGGCTCTCCGTCCCGGCCTGATCTTCATCGCGGGAACCGGCTCCGCAGCCCATGACCGCGGACGCCGGCGAGGGGGCCTCTGGCTGCGAAGGCTCGCGTGGACCGCGGGACGTCGCGCATCCCGGCTCCGCAGCCGAACACACCGGCGGTCAGCTGGTCGACCCGACCGGTGGACCGCCGCGGTCAGGACCCGTCACGTGCCAGTCCGCACGCGCTGTACGCCAAATGACCCAATGAGGGACGACGACCGGCACAGCGCCCCATAGGACGACCGGTAAGCGAACCCGCTACAGCGACGTGCGCGCGGTCCCGGCGGCCGCAGCCCCGTGTCTCGCAGGGGATCGGCTTGCGGAAGTCTGAACGCGCTTCGGCACGGCGTGGCGCTCGAAAGCCGTGTGCAAGGCTCGGATGGTGTGCTTGGTGCTGCTCACCGGACCGCCGGGCGCGGGTAAGAGCAGTGTCGCGACCGCGCTGCACGATCGGCTTAGCGACGCCGGCCTCAGCAACGCCCTTGTGGAGGTCGATGAGCTCCAGCGCTGCTACCCACCACTCGATATCGAACGCGTACTCGCTCACTTGGCGATGCTCGTCGCCTCCTACCGGGAGGCCGGATGCCACCGGCTGATTGTCACCGCGACCATCGAGAATGACAGCTATCAGCACCTGCTGCTCAAGGCGGCGGAAGCTCGAAACAGTCTCGTGGTTCGCCTAGAGGCTGAGCCCACTACTCTCGGGCGACGCCTGCGGACGCGTGAGCCCGCGGCCTGGTCGGGCTTGAAAGAACTCCTGGCGTCGTCCCTGCGCCTGGCGGATGAGATGACCGCCCTTCGCAACGTCGACCTCGTACTCAGCACCGAGGGCCAAGAGCATGAATACGTCGCGGTACGCATTGAGGACGCCATGCGCGAGCGCGGCTATCTGTAGGTGCAAGACCCGGCGCCGGCTCTGGGCACAGTGGCATCACCAACTGTCCCGCAAGCCGAACGGTCAGCGGCGACCTCCTCGACGACCTGGCCAGTAGAGACACGCGTCCCGTAGGGGATCCCTTTGCGGGACGGGTTTCACTGTTCTCGGCTACATCACAGGCGTTCAACCAGCTCGGCTGGTCCGAGGCGCCGTCGGGACGAGCCGGTAGCCGTAGTCGATGAGCGCTGCGGCCGAGAAGGTCGTCACCCACTTGAGGTCACGCGCATGAAATATGATCCGCACAAACTGCATGGAGTGCAGCCTCTTCCATCTGCGGCTACACGATGAGTGGCGTGGGATTGTCTGTACGTGAATTGACTCGACGCGCCTTGAACTCCTCAAAACGTTGGCGCAGCACGTACAGATGATCCAGCAGAGCCTCCGAGAATGACAGGGCGTCTTCCGCATCCTCTCGGGTCACAACACGGTCCGTGTAGTGAGCGCCTTCGTTGCCGACTAGGCGAAGCAGGTCCGCCCACTCGGCCAACATCCCATCGATTTTTCCCTGCGCCTCCAAATTCTTCAAGCTCTGCGCTAAAGTGCGTTCACGGACGCCCTGGTCTGCGCAGGTTGCTTCCAGCGCCCGACGGACCATCACTGCAGTTGCCGTGTACGCCTTGGCCTTGAAGCATGACTGAGCCTCCTCCCATGCATCTCGAAGATGCTCAGGGATGTTCCGATTCAGCCTTCTGGGCGCAGGGAAGACGAAGACAGGATCATCCGCATCAAAGCCTTCCCCGTAATCCTCGCGAACCTGCACCAGGGGGTCGGCACAAATGGCACACTGCAGCAAGGCCCACTCAGCGGGCGGACCTATTTGAGTGCCTGTAGTGTCATCCCAACCGTTCCAGAAAACCATACCGGCCACTGAACTTTTTGAGGGCCTGTTGCAAACGGGGCAAACAAAGGTCCGTACTCGGGGCACCGTCCGAGTATGTCACAGGTGATGTAGTGACTGATGCAATCGGATCAGTCGGCGTGGCGTAGCTATGCGACGAACACTGCTGCTCTCAACTGGCCCGACGGGTGCCATGCGGCGAGGCTAACGCCGGCTCCGCACCCGCGCGGCACGTCGTCCCGCAAGCCGAACCCCATCCGGGTCCCTTTTATCGGTAACAGCTCGCCCCTACGTCGGGTGTCCGGCAAGGGATCCCCTACGGGACCCGGCGACTATCGCCCGGCTCGTCCGAACGTCGCTCCCCTCACGGGACAAACCTCTCCGCCCTGCCGCCCAGGGTCCCTCGGTAGCCGACGCAGTCCTCGACGACCGCGGTCAGGCGGGTCGTAGAACCGCTCGGCCCACGTCCGCGCCTGCAGGGCGCGAGCGATCGCCACGGCGCGGTCACTGACGCGCAGAAACAGGACACTCATGCGGGCGGCGGTGCGGACGCATCATCCTGCTCCGTCGCGGAAGGAGCCGGCGCTCCTCGTCCCAGGAGAGGCCCATGATCGCGAGGAGAGTAGTGATCAGCGGTCCGGGAAGCCCGTGCCGACCATCACCCGCAGCGCGTTGGCCTCGAGCGCAATCCGCACGGGCGTGCGTCCGCGGATCTCGCCGTCCACGTCGAGCGCGAGGGGTGGGTCGGTCTCCAACCACACCTCGCAGGCCGTGAGGAACCGGGTGCGGGCCAGCGGCCGGCGGGGCCCGATGACCGTCTGGCGGACGGTCGCGAGGCTCAGCCGGAGCCGGTTGGCGTCGCCGAGCCGGTACACCACCAGCTGGCGGTCGTCGAGACCGGTGTCGGGGGCGATCGCCCGGCCGGCGTGATGGCTGCCGTTGGCGATGTTGAGCTGGTGGGTCACGAGTTCGTGGACCTCGTCGCCGATGCGCAGGCGCGCGGTGAAGGGCCGGTGGTCGGGTAGCAGGGCGAGCGCGGTCAGCGGGTAGGCAGCGCGGCCGAGCACCCGCTTCAGTCGGTGCGGAACGTGCTCGGCGACCTGCACCGACAGCCCCAGGCTGGTCAGGTTGGCGAAGTGTTGCCCGGCCACGTGGCCGAGGTCGACGTCGGCGACCTTGCCGCCAGTGAGCACGCGCAGGGCGGCCGGCAGGCGCAGCGGCAGGCCGAGGCTGCGGGCGAAGTTGTTGGTCGTGCCGAGCGGAACCACGCCGAGGCAGACGTCGCGGTGAGCGAGCTGGTGCGCGGCCTCGCTCAGCGTGCCGTCGCCGCCGCCCACCACCACCAGGTCGGCGCCGCTGTCGGCCGCGGCGGCGAGCGCCTCGGGCAGGCCTCGAGGGTCGGCGACAGGGCGCACGTCGCCCAGCTCCACGGTGGCGTGCAGCCGCCGGTGCACCGTCGCGAAGTGACGGCGTCCCCGGCGGGACCGGACGTTGACGACCAGCGCGGTGCGGCGCCGGGCGCGGATGTCAGCGTCCAGCGCCGCCTTCGACCGCTGGTGCACAGGTCCCGTCACGACGATCTCCGTCCTCCCGGCGCAGGTGGCTGCCCCGGCAGCCTGCACCACGACGAGGGTAAGGCCGGCCAACGGTGGAGCTCCGCCGCATTGATGACACGCCGAAGGCCGACAACCGGGCTGCAATCTGATCACCCACGCCACGACCTGCCGACAAGGACGGGGTTGCTTCGGCGACGTTCGAGGGGGTCGGAGCAGCCAGCCGTCGGTGTCTCCCAGGGGATCCCTGTGCGGTGACGGTGCTGCGGTCTCCGACCTGTCCCCGAGGGCGGCCTCAGAGCCTCAGCCGAGCCGCTGCTACTCGGTGATGGTCGCCAATCGAGAGGACACCGCAGAACAGCTCTGCCTCCGAGGCAAGCCGGACTGGCTCGGCCATGCTCGCCCCGAACGACACCACACACAGGCGGGTCAACCGCCTCCACATCGGGACTCGAGCTGGCTCGCGCTGCTCAGCGGATCGCCTTACACGGCCCCGTGGCGCTTCGAGCGGGAACCAGGTCTCGCGGTTGAACGTCGAGCTGGTGGCGACCCGAACTCGCCGCCCAGTTGGAGGACAGCCTCCGCCCGGCGACATCAACAAAGGGCGCCGGTCCACCTTGGCCAACCCTCCCCCGCACGGCAAGGTATCAGAACCGGCGACTCGTCCCTCTAGTGCAGTAGCCGCTGTCCGAGCGAGTGAATCGCCGGCTCCGGGGAGGTGGCGCCGGTGAAGCATGAGATTGTCCTGCGCGTCACGGAGGAGGGGGCTCCTCCCGAGCGGATGGACGACTTGGTCCGACGACTTCAAGCGGACCTTCGGCAACTTAACCTTGACGACGTGCGACGCGCACCCCTGGGCCCAGCTCCACCCGGATCACGGGCGGGGGACGTCGCGTCACTGACAGAGCTGATCCTGACGTCTGCGGGCACCGCCGGTGTCATGAGCGCTGTAACGCAGATGCTGGTCGCGTGGGTCCAACGCGGAGGCTCGCGGAAGGCGCAGGTAACTGTGGGAGACAACTCGCTGACGCTGGAAGGTGCCTCCACGGAGCAGCAGGAACGTCTCCTCAGCACCTTCCTCCGCTCGCTCGAGGAGCAGTGACCTTTGGAGGGCAGCCGTCTCGCTCTCATCGTCGCTGTCGATCAGTACGACGACCCCGCCCTACGCCATCTCACAGCACCAGCAGCCGATGCAGACGCTCTGGCCGAGGTGCTCGCGGACCCAGCACTGGGGAACTTCTTCGTCGAGACCCTCTATAACGAGACCACGTCGGCAGTGGCAGAGCGACTTGAGGAATTCCTCTCGGAACTGCGACCTGCCGACTTCGCGTTGGTCCACTTCTCGTGCCACGGCCTGAAAGACGACAGCGGCGAACTTTATCTGGCGGCACGAAATACAAAAGTCACTCGGCTAGCGTCGACCGGCCTTGACGCCGCACTGATCGACCGACTGATGCGCAGGAGCCGGGCGCAACAGATTGTGCTCCTCCTCGACTGCTGTTACGGCGGAGCATTCCAGCGTGGCGTGATCGCTCGGGCAGGCGACAGTGCGGGAGTGGCGGAGCAGTTCCACCAGGAGGCTCTCGGAGGGGGACGCGGCCGGGTGGTCATCACGGCGTCGACCGCCATGGAATATTCCTTCGAGGGTTCGGACCTCACAGATGCCCATCAGGGAGCTCCCTCGCTCTTCTCGGGCGCCTTGGTCCATGGGCTGCGAACGGGCGACGCCGACCGGGATGAGGATGGTCGAGTGTCTCTGGCCGAGCTGTACGAGTTCGTGTACGACACGGTCCGACAGAAGTCCCCGCACCAAACCCCGAGCAAATGGGAGTACGGAGTTCAGGGCAACCTCTTCGTCGCCCGCACGCCGCGTCGCCGCGTCCGGCCGCGGAGCCTGCCCGCGGAGATCCAAGAACTTATCCAGCACGGTAATCCTTCCGTCCGCCTTAGCGCCGTGTCGGAGCTGAGCCAGATCGCGGCTGGCGAGGAACTCTCCCTAGCGGTCGCTGCTCGTACAGCACTTGACTCGCTTACGAACGATGACAGTCGACGGGTCTGCACTGCAGCGGAGGCTGCCCTGCAGGCCTCACGGCTGCGATTGCCACTCGAGCACCATGACTTCGGTCGCCTCATGCAGGGCAGACATGCGTCAGCCTTCACGACCCAGCTAGAGGGACCTCCCCTAGTGGAGACGGCGGAGGTGATGACTACAAGTCCACGTCTTCGGGTCTCCCTGAAGGACCGCACCATCACCGTACTGCCGGACACTTCGGCACTGGGAGAACTTCATGCAGATGTCACAGTTTCCAGCCCAGCAGGTAACGCCATCCTGCATGTTGAAGCCCATGTGGTTCCGCCAAGGGCAGAGACCCCGCAGCGACCTGGTGTCCCACAAGGCGTAGCAGCGCCTGCGGAGATGACTACAGCCGCTTCCCCGACTCTCTCCACAGAAGTCCAATCCATGGGGCGACCGGAGACTGAGCCCTCCCGCGTTCGACACCCCCAAGCGCCATCTTCCCCACTTCGCGCCGCTGGAGCCCCTTCATCCAAGATTGTCACGACGAGCGAAGGTAGGCGTGACAGACGGAGAGACGTCAAGCTGGCACTGATTCTTCTGGCATCGGTTTTGTTGACAGTCGCCCTGATTGTCATAGTCAACATCGGAGGCGGCAGTGGCGATTCCCTTGATTCGAGTGCTGGCGAATTCGAGAACTACGGACCTCCGTCGGAAGTCTTTCAGATGGACTCGCCTTGGATGCTGACCGTCACCTCGGACCACACGAGTCGCTGCCTTGTCGCTGTCATTCGTGATGATGGGGACACTATAGTCGCTGAGAGCACCGATACCTCCGCAACCTACCGGGATGGGCAGTACACTCGGTCTGTTCGCATTGCCGATACCGGCAGATTCTACTTGCGGTGGTCAGTCGGGGACGAGGATGACTGTCGTGTTGAGGTGACACGGGCGTCTGGTGGTGCGGCGCAGACCATTCAAGCTCCCTAGGGTCACATTCCTTGCTGAACTAGTCGAGTGGGTGGGAACGTCGGCATCGGCTTCTCCTGACTGCCGAGCCGATCAGCAACAAGCCCTAGGCGCTGGGCGAGTTGGTGGGCTCGTCCCGTGACTGGCACGCGCAGACGTCGCCGTTCTTCGTTTGTGACACGACACCCGCAGCCCTAGAAACGCCCCCTTCACCATCTGCAGATGTATGCGTTGACTCATTGCACGACTGTCATCAGTAGGTTGGTGAGCAAAAAGCACGGGCTCCGCATTACTCGCAACGGCAGTTCTGTCGGAACGAGGCCGAGAGTTGATGCACTTCCACGGCACGTTGGTCGGCGACTGCTCCCGACGCTGTTGCATGAGTTGGTCCAAGCGGTTCAGGAAATTGCCTGCACACCCGGCCTGCTACGGCAGCACGGTTATCCCGACGGCAGCGTGTCCTTCCCATGACGGAGAGCGGCGCGCAGCGGGTGGCCCGGCCCAGGCGGCACCTGCCCACCGACGTCGCGCGACTGTCCTGAAGTGGGCCGCTGTGGGCGACTTGCCTCACGGCTGGTCCACCGACGACCTCAGCCCTGTCCCGTAAGGCGAACCTCGACCGGGAACACCGCAGGACAGAGCACGTGCCCTCGGTTGCCGTCCCAAAGGCCCGCCCGATGAACCTCCCCGCAGGGGGAGGGCAACCGGGACACCCTGCTTGCCGACAGGACTGCGTCGTCCGCCAGCCGCGCGACACCCGCGCCACCGTGTCGCAGGAGGCTGCTGCGTAACGCGAACCGGCACATCGCGGAGCTGGTCGGCGGCAGCAGCAACTGGATATAAGCCACCTTGCATGCGGTCAACAATTGCCACAAACGATCAACGGCATAACAGCTACGACAACTTCCTGATCGCAACTCACAACTTCTCCTCACGTGCCCAAGTCTTCACCAGGGAACGGCACGCATGCTACCAATAGAGGTAGTCCGGGCCCCGCTCCGCGGGGCCCATCGCCGTTTCTTGGAGTGACTTGTTGGTCATTGTTGGGTGGCGCTGGAAATGCACGGTGGAGTGAAGGTGTACGCCGGGCCGCCGGCGGCTGCCCGGGTCTATCTGGAGGTCGACCGCGGCCGGGCCAATGACTACTACCTGGCCGAGGGCACCGGCCTGGCCCGCCGCTTCGTCACCCGGGACGGGCGGGTTGAGGAACGAGCGCCGCTGACCGGGAAGACCTACGAGACCTGGGTGGCCGGCCGCGACCCGGACACCGGTGACCCGCGGGGCCGGCTGCGCACCGACACGCGCGCGGTGCGCTTTGTTGAGGTCGTGGTCAACGGCCCGAAGTCCTGGTCGCTCGCCGCCGCAATGCACGGCGACGTGGCCGCCTACGACGCCGCCCAGGACCGCGCCGCCGCCGAGGTCATCGGCTGGCTCGCCGGGCACGCGACCACCCGGGTCGGTCCGCGCGGCGGACAGGTGCAGGTGCCGCTTGAGGTGCTGGAGGCGGTGACGGTGCGGCACTACACCTTCCGCGCCGGAGACCCGCACCGGCATCTGCACCTGCAGATCGGCGCGCGGGTGTTCGCAGCCGAAAGGTGGCGAGGGCTGCACACCGTCGGCGTGCGCGACTTCCTCGCCGCCATCAACGGAATCGGGCACGCCGCGGTCGCCTGCGACCCGCAGTTCCGAGCCGCGCTGGCCGCCCACGGCTACACCTTGGCCGGTACTGGAGAAATACGGGAGCTCGCCGAGTACATCGGTCCGTTCAGCGCCCGGGCGGCGCAGATCGGCCGCAATCTGGACCGCTACGAACGCGACTGGACCGCTGCGCACCCCGGAGAACAACCCGGCCCGGCGCTGCGGCGGGCGTGGGACGCCCGCGCGTGGGCCGACGGCCGCCCGGACAAGGTCATCCCCCGCTCCGGCGCCGAGCTCGTGGCGCGGTGGCGGGCCGAGCTGGCTGCTCTCGGCTACCGCGACCCGGACGCCCCGGTGCAGCTGCGCCACGTCCCGGTCGGCGTCCAAGACCGCGACCGCGCCGCCGACCAGATCCTCACCCGGCTGGCCGCCGGCCGCTCGGCCTGGAACGCCGCCGACGTCCGCGGCGAGGCCGAACGGCTGCTGGCGCTGCGGGTGTCGTCGCCGACACCGCGGTCCGTAGCGAGCTGGCCGAGAACCTCACCGCCCGTGGCCTGGCCCGCTGCCTTCCGCTGTTTGAGCGCGACGGGGTGCCCGAGCACGTCCGGGCCTGGACCTCTCCGACGGTGCTCGAGGTCGAGGCCGACCTGGCCGCCCGCCTCGCCGCTCGCGGCGGCCACCACGATGCAGATGCCGACCTCCGGCCGGAGCGGGTGGCCGACCTGGAGCTGCTAGATCCGGGTCAGACCGCTGCCGCGGCCGCGCTCGCCGGGAACCGACCTCTCACCGTTGTGGAGGGCGCGGCCGGCGCCGGCAAGACCACCACCCTGGCCATGGCACGTCGACTGCTGCGGGAGCGGGGGCGGCAGCTGGTGGTCGTCACCCCCACGTTGAAGGCGGCCAAGGTCGCCTCCGCCGAGGTCGGCGCCGCCGCCGGCTCGGCGGCCTGGCTGGCCTTCCAGCACGGCTGGCGCTGGACCGACGAGGGTGCCTGGACCAGGTTGACCCACGGTGAGGCCGACCCGGTCACCGGCCGGCGCTACGCCGGACCCGAGGAGAACGCGCGGCTGCGGGCCGGGGACGTGATGGTGGTGGACGAGGCCGGCATGCTCGACCAGGACACCGCCCGCGCCCTGCTGGTGGTCGCGGATGAGTGCCAAGTGCGGGTGGCGCTGCTCGGCGACCGGTGGCAGCTGGCCGCGGTCGGGCGCGGCGGCGTCCTCGACCTCGCCCTCCGCCACGTCGACCCGACCGCCCACCTGACCTTGGCCGGGTGCACCGGTTCACCGCCACCACCGACGGGGTGCCCGTGCCGGACAGCGGCTACGCCGAGCTGACCCTGGCCATGCGCGGCGGGGCCGACCCGGGTGCGGTGTTCGACGCGCTGGCCGCCCGCGGCCAGATCCGCCTGCACCCCGATCAGGCGGCCCTGTTCGAGGCGCTGGCCGCCCTCGCCGCCGAGCACCACAGCCGGGGCGAGCAGACAGCGGTCGTGGTGGACACCCGCGAGCAGGCCGCCACGCTCGACGCCGCAATCCGGGAGCAGCTGGTCGTCGATGGCCGGGTCGACGACCGTGCCGTGGTGACAACGCGGGCGGGGGAGCGGATCGGTGCTGGGGACCGGATCGCCACCCGGCGCAACGACCGGACCCTGGGCGTGGCCAACCGCGACACCTGGACCGTCATCTCCGTGGGGACCGTGGGCGATCTGGTTGTCACCCCGGCCGATGGAGCGCGGGGCCGTGTCACCCCCGGCCGTGTCACCCCGGGCGGCCCTGGTCGCGATGGGATCATCCCGGGCGCCGTGGGGGAGCGGGTGCTGCCGGCGGACTACGTCACCGAGCACGTGGAGCTGGCCTACGCCAGCACTGCGCACGGCGTGCAGGGCGACACCGTCCCGACCGCGCACGTGGTCATCGGCGAGCACACCGGCGCGGCATCCGCCTACGTCGGGATGACCCGTGGCCGGTGCGCGAACACCGCCCACCTCGTCGCGGTCGACCCCGCCGACGCTCGTGAGCAATGGATCGCGGTGTTCGCCCGCGACCACGCCGACCTCGGTCCCGCCCACGCCGCCGAACTCACCGGGCTCGACGCCGACGTCCGGCAGACGGCCCTCGCCGCCGAGCGGGCGACACACCGGGCGGCGGCCAACGGCGCGGCGATCGCGGCCGAAGCCGGCCGGATGCGCGACGGCCTGCTGGCCCAGTGGGACGGCGAACGTGACGCTGCCCGCGCCGCTGCCAGGGTCGTGCTCGCCGGCCCAGGCCGGCTCGGCCTGCGGCGGACCGCAGTCGCCCGCGCCGACGAGCAGCTGACCAGCTGGGCCGGCCGGTGGCGTCCGCACCTGCCCGACCTACCCACCGAAGCGACGGAGCTCGCCCAGGTCGCCGGCTGGTTCGACGACCGACCCGCGCTGTGGATGGCGTTCGACACCGCCGCTGGCCGCAGCGCGGAGCGGGACCATCCCGAGCACGCTGGGCTGCGCGCCGCTGCCGAGGCCGCCGGGCACGCCCACGACGACGCACGGCGGGCGCTGGCCGAGGCCCGGCGCCGGCGTGACGAGCGGCTCGCCTCCCGCGGTCCGAGCGCCTGGGCACCGGAGTCCGCAGCGCGGCTGGCCGATCTCGAGCGCGACATCGCCGCCACCTCCCAGCAGCTGACCGACGCCCGGGTGCGCATTACCCGGCTCACCGCCGAGCCGGCCCTCCTCGCCCAGCCGGCCGACCAGCTCGCCCGCGAGCACGACGCCTGGCGTGCCCGCCACGACGTCGACCGTCGAGCCGCACGGACGACGGTGCGCGGGCCGCAGCCGGGACCGACCCGGGCCGTGCGCCCTCCGCGCCTAGAGGACCTGCGTAACCTCGACCCCCAGCGCGGTCCGGACCGGAGCGTGCCGCGGTGACCGGATCGGCGGTCGGCGCCCCGGCTGCCGGCCGGGCGAGGGCCGAGGTCTGCCGGCTGGCGGGCGGTCGGTCGAGTGGGCCCAGGCCGGCACGGGCTGCAGGCACTGGAGAAGTACCGGAGGCGTACCGGAGGTCCACCGAAGAAGTTAGCGATGAGGTGTCACCAAACGGCCCGAAACGGCGCCTTCTCCAGGCGTATTGCCCACGACACCCGACCCGCCCAGGAGGCAGCCATGCCCGACCCCGCCGCCGACCAACCAGCCGACCTCCTCACCATCGGTGAGGCCGCGGAGCTGCTGCGCGCTCCCGTGGCCACCCTCCGGTACTGGCGGCACCTGGGCAGCGGCGCGCACAGCTTCCGCCTCGGCCGACGTGTCCTCTACCGCCGCGATGACCTCCATGCTTGGATCGCCGCTCAGCGCGACGGCAGTGGATCCCACTGACGGTGATCCACGGACTGCTCCCCGGCGGCGGCGCAGCCGGAGAGAAACCCGTTCCGGGTGACGCTCTCCCGGTCCCACGGCCCCCGAGTCCCCAACAGACCTCCGCCGATAGCGCCGAAGTTGTGAATCAGCAGCACCGCAATCGTCGACAGCGACGAGGGCGCCCCTGTCCAGCCTGGGGGCTTGGCCGGCGGGGTGACCGTCCACAACGTCTTGACCGGCCGGTATGCCCACCACCCGGCCCTGGCCGACCTGGTCCGAGCGCTCGGTCTGGTGTCAGTCCCCTGCGGAGCGGCCTGCCCTCCATGCCTTGAGGGGCAGCTGCCGTCTCGAGGACCCCTCCACCGGTGAGGGCGCGACGCTATCGGAACCGATCGGCAGACTGCTCCCGTGGCACATCCGGCCGGTGACACAACGTCTCCCCATGGACGCGGTCTCCCCATGGACGGTGAGCCGTTGGCCCTGCACGCCTGGGTCGACGAGCGTATGGACGTCGATCCTGTCCACGACAGGGGCAGCTACATCCTGGCCAGCGTCGTGTCCAACCCGGACGGCTGCGGCCCGGTTCGCGACGCCTTGCGGGCACTGCTGCAGGGGAGGCAGCGGCGGCTGCACTGGCGGGACGAGACCGCTCCCCGACGAACGAAGATCGCTGCGGCCATCAGCGCGATGGGCATGACCGCGGTGGTCGTCGTCGGTGTGCCGATGGCCAACCGGCGGCAGGAACGGGCCCGGCGCATCTGCATGGAGACGCTGTTGCCGACCCTGGAACGGGATTACCAGGTGTCGCGGGTGCTCATGGAGGCCCGCACCCAGAACCTGATCCGCAAGGACCGGGAGCAGGTCGCCAACCTGGTCGGCAAGAAACTGATCACCCCGGCCTTGCGGGTGGGCAGCGCGCGGCCGCTGGAGGAGCCGATGTTGTGGATCTCCGATGCGGTCGCCGGAGCGGTCGGCGCCGCCCGGCTCGGCAACCCCGAGTGGCTCGGCATTATCCGACACACGGTGACCGAGATCGAGGTCGCCCTCCGCTGAGCCGGGGCGTCCGGTCGGGGGCAACCCCGCCCAGACAGCGCGAACGCCGGGTCCCGTCGTCCGGCGGGGATCCCGGCGTCACTTCCCACAACCCGTAGGAGGTGGGCTACGTCCCTAGTGTGCCAGACACGGCATCGATGGCACGGCTCGCTTCTACTCCCAACGGTGACCCCGATTGGCACCTTGCCCGGCACCGGCCTCAACGCCACTGCACTCGCCCCTCTTCCGGCGCCGGCATCGCCGGGCCGAACCCGCCTGCGCGTGGTGGTAACGGCTGACGAGAAACGTGGTCGTGGACGCCGCACCCCTCGACCGGTGCACCATCGGCTGTGCGGGTGCCGCGCGGGACGTGGCTGACCTCGGATGCCAGACAGCCGGCCCCCTCCCGACTCGAACGGGCACCCTCCCGAAGGCCCTCGGAAGTACTCGGCGCCCACACCGCGCCCACACGGCGCCCACAGAGGGGCCATTCGCGGCCATCGTCAGCCAATCGCAGCAAACGGCATTTGCGCTGGTGAGAGGCGAGTTCGGCGCGGAAGACGCTGGTCAGAGGAGTGTCTCGGGGAACTGTTAATCCGCGGGTTGTGGGTTCGATCCCCACGGGGCCCACGAGTAGCTCGTGTGCTGGCGCCAGCGACGCCAGGCCGGGTCTGCGCGGCCCACGACCACCATCGGCCTCAGACCGGCATCGGTGGTCGCCCGCCCATCAGCCGCTTTGACCAGCCTCCCGGTCAGTACGACTAGCCCACCTGCACACGCACGTTGTAGTGCCCGGTGTTGTCGTCGTAGCTCTGGTCGTTCACGCACAGGAACAGTTCGCCGTCGGCCGGCGCCGTGAGGGAGGCGCTCTCCCCGACTTGGAATGGCTCTGCTGCGCCGATGCGCCCGATGAGGGCGCCGGGAGCGGCCTCCTGGGTGACCGGGATCGCGCCCGCCGCCCCCTCGCTCCCGTCCGGTCCCGTGGCGACGCCCTGCGACAGGCTCGCCTCGCCGTCCGCCTCGATCGTCAGCTGCTGCCCGGCCCGGAGCTCGACGCCGGTTCCGGTCCACCCGCGGTCAGCATCTACCGAGAACGTCGACGGACTCGGCGCCGATCCGCCCGAGGACAGCTGCTGCAGGCCGATCACGACGGCGACGACGACGGTGCCGACGGCACCGGCCAGCGCACGCCGGTCGCGTGCCACCCGTACGCGGCCGGCCGGCGACGTACCCGGTCCCGGCGCCGGTGTCACGGGTCGGCCGGTGGGAGCTCGCCCCGGAGGGCGAGGCTGATCGCCGACGACGGGGGTGGGCCCGTGCGGGACCCGCCGGTGCGCAGGTGCGGCGGGAGGGTGCGGAGGCCTCCGCTGGTCGGGCACGCGGTCGTCGCGCCTGTTCTCCGGAGGATCCCGACGGTCGCCCGGTGGCCGCTTGCGGGGTTGCAGCCCCGGGTTGGGGAGTTGAGCCACCTCGGTCCCGGTCGCAGGGACGGACGCCTTGACATCGAAAATCCGGCCGTCGCGCTGACGGAGGAACAGAACCGGGATGCCCCACTCGAGACTGTTCGGCCGCGACAGGCAGACCGAGAGCCGTGCGTCACGCACGGCGATGTCCACCGGTTGGCCGGCGGCGACGGCCTCGTAGAAGGACCGGGTGAACTCGACTGCCGCCGAGTCCGAGATCTCGAACTGCATGGCCAGCACCGCGGGGACGCCGCGCCGCACGAGAGCCGCGCCGGCGCTGGAGAAGAGGTCGTTGTCGTTGCCTGCGGCCGAGTCGCAGGAGTTCAGCATGACGAGCCGCAGGGCGTGGTGCGGGCTGAGCAACTGCGCGAGGTGGCTGGCGCGGAGCTGGTAGTTCTCCCCGCCGTCACCGGAGAGGTAGAACACCCCCTCGCCGGCGACGGTGTCGAACCCGCCGTGACCGATGAAGTGGACGACGTGCCAGCTGCTGGTGCTCAGTGCGTGCAGCAGGTCCCGCCACGTCTCGCCGGGTGCCCACCCGAGGTGGACGCCGCCGTCTCGGATGAGCGGGTCCAGCACTCGGCGCAGGTGCGCCTTCTCCCCGTCGACGTCCAGGGCGTCGTAGCCACTGGGACGGGCCACCATCCCGAGGATGCGCAACGGCCCGGTGACGCGCAGGGGGCGGACGGGCTCGAGGATCTCCGGGTAGCGGACCAGGGGCATGCTGAGGGAGAGGTAGTCGTCGCGCCGAGCGTCGTACATGAACTCCCAGGGCAGGACGGCGAGCTCAGGCGGGCGGATCCTGAGCACCAGACGCACCCGCGCATCCCGGTGGACCGCCTGCTGCCGGGTCATGTCGAACAGGAGCCGGACGTCACCGGTGAACAACCGGTCGAACAGCTCGGAGCCGAGCCGCTGCACGGGTCGCTCGTCGCGGGCGGGTACCCGCCTCGTCGTGGCGGCGGACCGCAGCAGCGTGAGCCGCAGCCGCTCGAGCTGCCGCTCGATGCCCAGCTCCTCGAGGGGGAACTCGACCTCGGACCCGGACTCGCCACCGATGGTGGACCTGGCCTCCACCCGGTAGTGGCCATCCCGCCCGGTCACCTCGAGCTCCAGCTCGACGTCGTCCGTGTCCATCGGCACCTCCTCAATGCGGCCGCCGCGCCCCCGTGCCGGTATCGGACGCCGACACGGGGGCGACTCGTCGGGAGGGCTACACGGGCCGGCGCAGGTTGGCGCCGCACTCGGAGCAGAAGGCATCACCGGGGTCGTGCGACGCACCACAGGACCGGCAGAACCGTCCGGCCGACCTGGTCATGACTGGCCCTGGGGCTAGGTCCAGCGTGGCCGCCGCCGTCTCGCGATGGTCGGCCGGTCGGCCGTTCCCGGCCTCGACCGGCGGGGTGACCCACTCCGACGGGCGCCCGTCCGCGTCCGGGTCGACCTCGGTGCCGACATCGGCGTCCCCGGGGGCCGGCTCGGCGCGTGTCCCTGCGTCATCGCTCGGGACGGGAGCCGGCACGGGGGAGACGTTCTCCTGTCCACCCCGCCGCCGGCGTCGCTGGTGCACGAGCCCGACGACCGTCAGCCCGACGACGACGGCGGTCAGCCCTCCTCCAATCGCGATTGCGCGCCATGGCATCCTCGACGCCCGCTGCGTCGTGGGCGGGACCGGCTTCGGCTGGTCGCCGAACTGCTCCCGTCGCTGCGCGGCCTCGACCTTCTTGTCGGCCACCGACGGCAGGTCCGGGACGAGCAGCAGGACCTCCTCGAAGCTGCTGATGGCGTCGCTGTAATAGCCGGCGTAGTAGGCGGTCAGCCCCTGTTGGTAGAGCTCGTCCACGTGCCCGGGGGTGTTGTCGATCCGGCCCGCGAAGTTCTCCAACACCACGGACGAGGGAACGATGAAGGAAGTGGACTGCCCAACCACGGTGCTCGTCAGGCCGACCACCTGGCCCTGGAAGTTGACCGCCGGCCCGCCGCTCATTCCCTGCGCGCTGTCGATATTGGTCGAGTAGAACCGGTTTCCCGGACCGTGTTGGCCTTGGGTGTCGACGGCCCCGATGCTGCCCTGGCGGTTGGTCAGCGCGATGGCACCGCTCTGGTCGGGGGTGGCCAATTCGAGCGGATAGCCGACCGCGAGGAGGTCCTGCCCGATCTGCACGTTGCTCTCCTCTGCGAGCACGGCCACCGGCAGGTTCGTCGCCTGCACCTTGAGCAGGCCCACGTCGCCCTGGCTCCACGGCTTGACGTCCAGCACGTTGGCCTCCAAGCCGCTCGGGGCCGTCGCCGGGTCGCCGCTCCACGGCGCTCGGCCACCGCCGAGCGTGACGTAGACCCGACGATCCGGCGCGGACTCGTTCGAGCTGCCCTCGACCCGCCACGTGCTGCCCCCGTTGAGGACCTGCTCCTGGATCTGGGCGCCCTCCGCCTGGGTGATTTCCTGCGCATCGACGGCTTGCTGGATCAGGAGCTCGACTGCAGTGCGCTTCGCGCCACCCATGTCCCAGCCGTCGTCCAGGCAGTGGCCCGCGGTCACGAGGAGGCCGTCGGAGTCGACGACGACGGCGGTGCACCCTATCGTCCAGGTCACCGGCTCCGGCAACCATGTCTCGCCGTCGATGGAGACGTACGCCGACCAGTTGACCTGGACGAACGCTGTCGCCGGCGCGACGAGATCGGACGCGCGACCCTCCGGGGTGACGCTCGGCAGGGGGGCGGCGGTGGTGCTGGGCGTCGGGGCGGGTTCCTCCGTCGCAGCCGCGGTGCCGCCGAGGACGGGGATGGCCGCGACGAGGAAGGCCGCGGTCACCGCGACGGCGCGGTGGGTCAGCCGCCGGAGCCGTCGGTGGACGGATGGTTCGTCGAGAGATGGAGTGGTCACGGTCCCTCCTCCGCAAGGTGGGTGACGCTGCCTGCGGGGCAGCTCGACCGTTACGAGCGAGGAGAGGCGCAATGAGTACCGGCGACCGGTAAAGGTCTTGTTACCTCTCGGTTACGGCTCTGTTGCTGCGGCTGTCGTGTCAGGGCTGTACGGGTCGGTCCGACCAGAGGCAGGATGACGCCGGTGACGACCGGCGGACCCGGCGCCATCCCCGCCATCGCCCCGGTACCCGTACGGAGGGCCCGAGTTGGACGCCCACCTGCTCGTGGATCGCAGGCTGAGCCCCGACGATCTGGAGGACATCGAACAGGCGTTCCGCGTCGCGGGCCTGCGTCCCACCGTGTACCGGGCCCCGGCGCGACGGGGACCGGAGGAGCTCAACTGGCTGGTGATCGCGGCCATCCCGCTGTCGTCATTCCTCACCACCATGGGGACGAAGCTGGCCGAGGACTCCTACAAGGAGTTGCGCCAGCTCGCTCACAGGGTGTTCGGGAGGGCGCCGGCGCCGAAGCCGTCCACCCTCGTCCTGGAGGACCAGGACACGGGCACCCAGGTCCTCTTGGAACCCGATCTGCCCGACGACGGCTACCAGGCCCTGTTCCAGACCGACCTCGCCAGCCACAGCGGCGACAAGATGCGCTACGACCGCAGCCAGGAACGGTGGGTCAGGTCGAACGGGTGACCAGGGGCGGCCTCCGGTGCGACTCTCAGCCCCGACACCACGGCTGACAGGCCCGAGTCCCTGGATGAGCAGCTCACCTGCGAGCTGCATCGGCGAGCGGCACCGCTTGGGCGTGCGTCGAGGGGGTGCGGTCGCTCAGCCCTCCTACGCCCTGACAGGGCCTGATATCGACGCGCAGCGTCGGTGATCGCACGGGGTTGTGTGGTCGCGGACTGCGCGCCACCCGGGGTGAGGCGACGACAGTGGCCAACAGCCGTCGCGGCCTTGACCAGCATGGATGGCATCAGGCATCACCCCTGACACCTCTGGTCCAGGACGTTCGATCCGCGGGTTGTGGGTTCGATCCCCACGGGGTCCACTCGACGCCCCCCTGCGACACGCGGTGTCGCACCGGCGCGCAGCGTGACCGAGCGCCGCCGGGAGCGCTCCCACGCTCGGGAGCAGGGCGTTTGTCGACAAGACGGCGTCCGCAGGGACGGGTCGCCGACCCCTCGACGAGGCCTCCACAACGATGCGGTGACGGCGCCGTCGGCGGGGTGTCCGACGAGGCGGTCGACGGCCCGGTGGGCCCTAGTTTTCCGGCTGCGCGCGGCCCTTCCCCGGCCGCGGCGGGACCGCCCGAGGAGCCCTGCGTGAGCACGCCGAGCACGACCCTTCCCCGCACGTCGACCCAGGCCGAGGACACCCCGGCCGACGACGGGCTGGCCCTGTTGCTGGAGCTCTTCGCGCTGGAGCCCGCCGAGGAGCCGGCGCGTGGTCCGGCCGGTCGGCACCGGGCCACGCCCCGCGAGCGGCTGCGGGACTGGACCCGTCGGGCGGCCCTCTGGGGCGCCGGTCCACAGGGGGCCTGGCGTGCCTGGTGAGCGCGGTCCCCGGTCGACCCCGACCACCCGGTCCACCGTCCGCACGACGGCCGGACCGCACTGCGGAGGTGTGGAGTGGTGATGCTGGAGCTGGGTGAGGCCCTGGTGGCCCTCGTCGCGCTGCTGGCCCTGGTCGTCGCGCTGGGCCGCAGCTCGACGGCGCGCTACGAGGCCGAGCGCGCGCGCCGGGCCCAGCAGCAGGCGGACGCCGCTCCCGCGGCTCCGCCGGCCCGTCCCGACGCCGACACGACAGCGCACCCGGCCGGCCGCGGGGCGTCGGCGTGGTGGCTGGTCGACGAGTCCGGCGACCAGCCGGGTGGTGTGGTCGTGGCCGGGCCGTTCACCGACCGGATGGAGGCGGACTGGGCCGCGGTCTCCGGCGGGTTCCCGGCCTGGACGCAGGTGGTCCACGGCGCACGCCGGGCCGACGGCGCGCTGGTCCGCCGCCAGTCGCCCGCGGAGCGGGCGTGGCTGGCCGAGCTCGGCGGCCAGCTGGACCGGCTGGCCGACGACTGGGACCAGCTGCTGTCGGACGCCGACGCGCTGACCACCCTCCTGGTCGAGGTGAGCGCGGCGCTGGTCGAGGCCGGGCTCACCCTGCACGACGCCGCCGGCGAGAGCCCGGCCGGCGGCGTGTGCCTGACCCCGGACCCGGCCCGCCGCGGCATCCTCGTCACCTGGCGCCAGCACGACCGGATGAGCCTGGAGCGCGTCCGGGGCGAGGCGGTGGAGGCGGTCGTGGAGCGCACCATGAACGCCGCGATCGCCGACGTCCTGACCGCCATGGGCTTCCCCGTCACGCCCGTCGGGACCAGCGGGTGCCACCTGGTCGCAGCCGACCAGCAGTCGGCGTCGGCGGCCTGACGCCGGAGCGATCGGGCGCGACCTGCCGTGGGGTGAGTGCTGGGCGAACCTGCAGGTCGGACGCCCGGGCGCCCGGCAACGCAGCGTTGCCGCAAGTGGACGTTGCGTGGTGGCCGCGCGCGCACCGTGGTTAGGCTGCCGCCGCACGTCACGCGGACGGCGCCCGATCCGGCACTCGCGAGCCCGGGCCGCCGACCCCCGCTGAGCACACAGCGGGCCGTCCGCCCCTCCCATGGGCGATGACCTCCGCGCCGTTCCGCGTTCCCCTCCCGCCCCACGGGCGCATCGACGCCGGTCCCGCACCGGTGCGGCTCTCTGCCGAGAGCAGGAAGGACGCGGTCATGACAGCTCCCGACTCACCCCGAACCGGTCCGGATCCGACCCCGGGCGTCGCCGGCAGGCGCCTCGTCCCCGACCTCAGCCGTCGCCGGGCACTGCAGCTGGGTGGGCTGGGCCTGCTCGGCCTCGCGATCGGCGCTCCGGGCTGGAGGCCGTCCGCCGGGCTGGCCCTCGCGGCTGCCGAGTCGCTCTCCGAGCCCGAGACGCTGCGCAGCGCGAACGGCCTGCTGCGGGTCCGGCTCGAGGTCGCCGAGACCACCGTGACCCTCGGTGGCCGGCCGGCGCACATGCTGACCTACAACGGCACCGTCCCCGGGCCCACGCTGCGGCTGCGTCCCGGGGACCGGCTGCAGGTCGAGCTGGTCAACCGGCTCGCCGTCCCGACGAACCTGCACACGCACGGGCTGCACGTCTCCCCGAAGGGCAACGCGGACAACACCCTCGACGTCCACGTGCACCCGGGGGAGTCCTTCCACTACGACATCCAGCTGCCCGACGACCACCCGCCCGGGCCGTTCTGGTACCACCCGCACGAGCACCACCTGGTGGCCGACCAGATCTGGAACGGTCTCTACGGCGGCATCGTGGTGGAGGACGCCGGCCCGGAGGTGCCGGTCACCCGGGACCGCGTGCTGGTCGTCTCGGACACCACCCTGGACGACGCCGGCCACCCGGTGCACGTCTCCGAGTGGGAGCGGATGAAGGGCCGCGAGGGCCGGCTGGTGCTGGTGAACGGGCAGCTGACGCCCACGCTCCAGGCCCGCCCGGGCGAGCGGGAGCGCTGGCGGATCATCAACACCTGCACGTCCCGGTTCCTCAAGCTGCGGCTCGACGGGCACCAGGTGGACCTGCTGGCCACCGACATCGGCCGGCTCGCGGAGCCCCGCCGGGTCGACGAGGTCGAGGTCCTCAACAGCGGCCGGGTCGACGTCCTGGTGACCGTGGGGGAGCGGACCGGCGAGCTGCAGGGGCTGGCCAACCCGCGCACGCGGGACCGGGACGGCGACGGCCCCTCCGGGGCCCCGGGTGCGCTCGCCGTGCTGCAGGTGAGCGGCAGCCCCGTGCCCGCCCTGCCGCCGGTGCCGGCGTACCCGCAGCTGCCGGACCTGCGCGGGGTCGAGCCCGCCGCCCGACGCACCATGGTGCTCGGCTTCGACTGGTCCGGTGGAGGGCACGAGGACCACGGCGGGGGGCACGAGGACCACGGCGGAGGGCACGGCACGGGCGGCATGGTCATGACCATCGACGGCCGGCCCTTCGACCACGCCCGCACCGACCACGTCACCCGGCTGGGGACGGTCGAGGAGTGGACCTACGTCAACCACACCGGGATGGACCACCCGATGCACCTGCACGTGTGGCCGATGCAGGTCGTCGCCGTCGACGGCCGGCCGGTCGAGGACGTCGTCTACCAGGACGTCGTCCGGGTGTCGGCGGGCGGTGAGACGACGGTGCGCATCCCCTTCGAGGACTTCGACGGCCGCACCGTCTTCCACTGCCACATCAACGACCACGAGGACGCCGGGATGATGGCCGTGGTCGAGGCCCGGACCGGCTGACCTCCGCGGCCCCTCCGCGTGGAGGGTGCGCGCCGGGCCGGACCCGGGGCCTCAGCAGGCGGACGCCCCGGTCAGAGCACCGCGGTCGAGGCCGTCGAGGGGTTGCCGACCCAGCGGCCCCAGACCGGGGCGACGGTGTACTGCACGCTGCCCAGGTTCAGCGTCGTGCTGTCGGTGCAGGTCTGGGTGGCCGCACCGGGGTCGGCCGGGACGTAGACGCCGGAGACGCCGTCGGACACCGCGCCCGTGCAGCTGCCGGTGTCCATGGGCGCGTTGCTGAGGGTGGCGGTCCGCTTCACCACGTACCCGGTCGCCGGCCGGCCCCCGAACGGGCGCACCGTGGGCCAGGTGACCGTGAAGGTCCGCACCGCCGGGTAGACGCCCGCACCGGTCACCGACGGCGCCGTGGTGCTCCCGGCCGGCATGCGGGCGGCCTGGCCGGGGAGCACCGCCCCGCCGGCGACGGCCCAGGCCGCGGACGCCTCCGGGGGCGGGCCGAGCGGGCCGGCCGCGAGCGCGAGCAGCAGGGGGACGGCGATCAGGCGGTCGCGCACGACGGACCGGGCGGGGGTCAGGCGGAGGCGCCGGTGACCGTGACCGGGACGCTGAGGTTCGCGCCCTGACAGCCGTCCTCGGCCGTCGCGATCATGTAGAGCGCCCCCGGGACGGTCACCGGGGTGGGCGCGGAGTTCGCCGCCAGGGTCACGGGTGGGTCGAGCGGGATCGGCGCGCTCGTGGTGGGCAGCACGTTGCCGGCGGCGCAGGTCCGGCCGGCCAGCGGGGTCGTCGTCACCGAGCCGACGGTGGCCGAGGTGATCGTCACCGGGAACGGGTTGGGGTTGGTCACCGTGGTGGCGACCGACCCGACGGTGCCCGAGCCGTAGCCCGTCGCCGGCGTCGTGTCCGCGGGCAGCGGGTACAGCGCACCGACGGGGCTGCCGGCGCCCACGACGAGCCCGGTGACGTTCGCGGCCCGCGCGGAGCCCTGGCCGGTCCCGGTGGCGGTCCAGGACGCGACGGCGACACCGCCGCCGGTCAGCAGCAGGGTGACGCCGAGGACGACCCCCACCCGCCGGCGCAGCCTGGTCCACATCGTGGTCTCCGTCCCCCGCCGTCCGATCCGTCGTGCACGACCATCGGCCGCGCGAGCCGCCTTGTTGAGACGAACGTGTCGCGGGCCTCACCCAGGAGGGGCGGGACGTGACCACCGTGACGTTTGAGCCGGTGCTGTGGCCACCTGCACAGACGAGCGGACGGCGGGACGCGGCGGGAGCTGCAACCGTGGACGTGGGTGCCCGAGGTCGTGTGCTCTCCCCGCCCCTCGAGCGGCCACCCCGGTGGTGGCCCGCGTCTCCCTCCTGCGAGGTCCCCGTGCCCGTCTCCCCGTTGCTCTCGCGTGCCCGCACCCCGGTGCCGGCGCCGGTCGCTCTCCCGCCGTCCCGGCTGCAGGCCGCCGTCGCCGCCGTCTTCGCACTGGACGGCGCCGTCTTCGGCAGCTGGGCCGCCCGGGTACCCGACGTCGCCGCCACCGTGGGCGTCGGCCACAGCGCCCTCGGCGTCGCGCTGCTCTGCCTGTCCATCGGCGCACTGGCGGCGATGCAGGTCACCGGCGCGCTCTGCGCCCGGCTCGGCGCCGGCGTCGTGGCCACCGCCGGGGCGCTGCTGCTCTGCGTGTCCGTGGTGCTGCCCGGCCTGGCGACGTCGATGCCCGGGCTGTGTGCCGCGCTGCTCGTCTTCGGCGCCGCCACGGGCGCCGTCAACGTGGCGGCCAACGCCGTCGGCGTCAGCGTCGAGCGCCGGCTCGGCCGGCCGCTGCTCTCCGGCCTGCACGCCGGCTTCAGCTTCGGCGGTCTGGCCGGCGCGCTGCTCGGCGGGCTGCTCGCGACGGTCGCCGGCGTCGCCGCCCACCTCGTGCTCGTCGGCGCCCTCGGCCTGCTGGTGACCGCCTGGGCCGGGCGGGCGCTCGTCGGTGCGGACGGCCCGCGGTCCGCAGTACCCGGACCCGCCGCGGACGAGGGCCGGTCGCGGCCCACCGCGGTGCTCGTCGTCCTCGGGGCCGTCGCCGGCTGCACCGCCTTCGGCGAGGGCGCGCTCTCCGACTGGGGCGCGCTGCACCTGCGCGAGGAGCTCGGCGCGACGACGGCGCTGGCCGCCGCCGGGTACGCCGGGTTCTCCCTCGCCATGGCCTGCGGCCGCCTCGCCGGGGGCCGGCTGGTGGCCGCGCTGGGGGAGCGGCGGCTGCTGGCCGGCGGTGCCGTGCTGGCCGCCGCCGGGGGGACGGCCGCGGTGACGGCGACCTCGCTGCCGACCGCCCTGGCCGGGTTCCTGCTGGTCGGGCTCGGACTGGCCAACGTCTTCCCGCTGGCGATCTCGCGCGCCGGCGTCCTCGGCGGTGCGCGCGGCATCGCCCTGGCGACCACCGTCGGCTACACCGGGCTGCTCGGCGGACCGCCGCTGATCGGCCTGCTGGCCGAGCACGCCGGGCTGCCCGCGGCGCTGGCCACGGTGCCGCTGCTCGCGCTGGTCGCCGCGGTGCTGGCGCTCTCGGTCGCCGGGGACGCGCTGCGGGTCCCGGTGACGCGGCGGGGCCTCGTCACCGCCGTCCGCGGGGGCACCGACGGGCTGCGCGAGGCCGTCGTCCCCCGGCTGCAGCCCCTGGTGTCGGGCTTCGGCCACGGCACCGCCGTCTACGTCCGCGAGCTGCGGGCCCTCGACCCCTCCGCCTGACGCGGCGGGGCCGCTCGGCTTCAGGAGCGCAGCCCCCGTGCCGATGGACTGAACGGTGGAGTCCGCGCTCCGCCGCAGGTCGCACGGGCGGGGAGGTGAGGGCGGTGGTCCGCGGCACGACCACGCTCGGCACCGCGCCCCCGCCGGACGCCGCCGTCCCCGCAGCGGCCACCGCGCCCGCGGCGGACCCGCACGCCGGCCGGCCCGAGGGCCGGCCCCTGGTGCTGCTCTCCTACGTCTGCGGCTTCGCCCTGGTCGCCCTCTTCCACGGCCTCGACGAGACCCTCGGCGTCGTCGGCGGCGTGCTCAACGTCGTCTTCGGCGTCTACTTCTGCCGGCACCTCGCCTTCGCCGTCGCCGCCGCCCGCTGGGCCGAGCACGACATGCTCGCCGCTGACGTCGGGCTGACGAGCTGGACGCCGTCGGTGGCGGTCTTCGTCGGCTGCAAGAACGAGGAGCTGGTCGTCGACGGGATGGTCACCGCGCTGCTCGCGCTGGACTACCCGGCCGACCGGCTCACCCTCGTCGTGGTCGACGACGGCTCCGACGACACCACCGGCGCCCGGCTCGACGCCTGGGCCGCGCGGGAGTCGCGGCTGCGCGTGCTGCACCGTCCGCCGGGCTCCGGCGGTGGCAAGTCCGGCGCGCTCAACGACGCCCTGCCCCTGGTCGACGCCGAGATCGCCGTCGTCTTCGACGCCGACCACGAGCCGGACCCGACGGCCCTGCGGCGGCTGGTCCGGCACTTCCGCGACCCGGTCGTCGGCGCGGTGATGGGCCGCTGCGTCATCCGCAACGGCCGCGACTCTCAGATGGCCTCCACCGTCTTCGTCGACTTCCTCTCCGGCTACCTGGTCAACGAGTACGGCCGGCAGGCGTTGTTCGAGCTGCCCGCGTACGGCGGCGCGAACTGCGCGGTGCGCATGTCCACGCTGCGCGGCCTCGGCGGGTGGAACCCGCACACCGTCACCGAGGACACCGACCTCACGCTGCGCGTGCTCCTGGCCGGCCAGCGCGTCCGCTACGACCTCTCCGCCGTCGACTTCGAGGAGGCGGTGGTCAGCGCGCAGCGGTTCTGGAAGCAGCGGTACCGGTGGGCCCGCGGCCACCAGAAGTGCTTCCGCGACTACTGGCGCCCGCTCATGCGCTCGCCGCACCTGGGCCTGGTCGAGAAGGTCGAGACGACGCTCTTCCTGCTCGTCTACCACGTGCCCCTGCTCAGCGGGCTCGGCCTGGTGCTGACCGTGCTGCGCGCCTTCGGCATCGGCGACCTGCCGGTCGTGGCGCTGCTGCCGCTGTCGATGCTGCTGTTCGTCGGGCCGCTGGCCGAGCTCTCCGTCGGCCTGCTGATCGGGCGGGTGGAACGGCGCTCCGCGTGGCGGCTGCTGGGCTTCCTGCCCGCCTTCGCGCTGTCCATCTGGATCACCACGCGCGCCTACGTCGACGGCATGCTCGGCCGCCCCTACACCTGGGTGAAGACCTCGCGCTCGGGGGCGACCTCGACGGTGCGGGTGGACCCGCCCGTGGTCGCGCCGGCGGGGGCGGGGTCGTGACGGCGGCCGCGGCCGTGCCGGTCGACGCGCGGGGCCGGCACCGGCGGGGACGCCGTCCCCGGCGCAGCGGCCGGCGACTGGTCCCGGTGCTGCTGGACCTGGCTCTGGCGGTGGTCATCTGCGCCGTCGGCTTCCGCTACGGCGCCGGCTTCCTGCAGGTGCACGAGGCCCGGTGGGTCGCCGACGTGCTCGGTCTGGTCGGCGTCGACTCGGTGTCGTCGTCCCTGGAGCGGCACGTCCTGGTGTTCCGCCCCGACGGCGAGATCATCCTGGCCGAGGTCACCGAGTCCTGTTCCTCGATCCTGTCGGTGCTCGGCCTGACCGCGCTGACCGCCGTCGTCCTGCGCGGCCGGCGCCAGCACGCCGTCGCCGGGCTCGTCGTCGCCGTCGCGGCCCTGCTGGCGCTCAACCACCTGCGGCTGGTCGGCTCGACCCTCGCCGGCCTGGTGTGGGGGACGCCGGCCCTGGTGCTGTTCCACGACTGGGTCGGCACGGTGTGGAACCTGGCCGCGACCCTCGGCGGCTTCCTGCTCATGGTCTGCATCACGCTGCCGACCGCCGAACGCGCCGAGCAGGACGTCGCGGGGCGGCACACCGCCCGCCGTCCCGACAGCTGGGCGCGCCCCGGCCTGGGCTACCGGCTCGCCGACGACGACCTGCGCGCCGCCTCCCGGCGGTTCAACCTGACCGGCCTCATGTACCGGTACGTGCTGCCGACGCGGGTCGCCCGGTGGATGGGCTCGCGCCGGGAGGCCGGGCGCATCGACTACCGGATCGGCCACCTGCCCTCCGACGAGCGAGCCGCGCGGGTCCGCGGGCTGGCCGCCGACGGGCTGGGCGCGCACGCCGCCTCCCTGGTCGCGGTGGCGACCTACGACGACGACCCGACCGTCCTCGACGCGCTCGCCACCTCGATCGCCGCGCGCCAGTGGGAGCCGGTGACCGACTCCCGGGTGGCGGCGCTGCGGCTGTGGGCGCGCGGCTGGCTGCTCCAGCACCCGGAGCGGGACGCCGTCCCGGAGTTCGAGCGCGCGTCCGCGTCTGCTCCGGAGCGGGAGACCGTGCCCGTGCCCGTGCCGGTGCTGGTGCCGGTGCGGCTGCCGCCGGTGCCCGTGCCCCTGCCACCGCTCGTGCGCGTCCCCGAGCCCCTCCCGCCCCTGCCGCCGCCCGTCCGTGGGCCCGCACTCGTGCCGCCACCCCGCGTGCCCGTGCCCGGAGTCGGTCCGGACGACGAGCCGCCGACCGAGCGGCTGACCCGGCTGCCCGTGCGCACCGACCTGCGCCCTCCCGTGCCGGCGCAGCGGCGCCCTCGCACCCCCACCCCGACGACCCAGGACGACCGATGACCCCCTCACTGCCCCAGCCCCGCCCGCCCGCGGTCCCGTCGCCGTCCGCGGGCGCCGCCGTGCTGGTCACGGGCGCCGGCGGCCCCGCCGGCGTGGCCGTCGTCCGCCGGCTGGTCGCCCTCGGCCACCGGGTCGTCGCCGGCGACGCCGACAGCGCCGCGGCCGGCGGTGCGCTCGCCGACGTGGCGGTCACGCTGCCGCGCGGCGACCACCCGCGCTTCGTCGATGCGCTGGTCGGGGTCTGCACCACGTTCGGCGTCGACGCGCTGGTCAGCACGGTCGCCGAGGAGCTGCCGCACCTGGCCGCCGGTGCCGACCGGCTGGCCGCGGCCGGCGTCGCCACCTGGCTGCCGGACGCCGCCGCCGTCGACGTGTGCTGCGACAAGGCGGCCTTCGCGCGGGCCATGGCCGCCGCGGGCGTGCCGCACCCGGCGACCGCGGCGTCCGCCGACGAGGTCGCCGGCGTCTCCGGCCCGTGGGTGGTCAAGCCGCTGGCCGGCCGCGGCAGCCGCGGTGTGCGGCTGCTCGACGAGCGCGCCGCCGTGGTCGCGGTGCTGCGCGAGGACGACGGCATGATCGCCCAGACCCGGCTGACCGGCCGCGAGTTCACCGCCGATGCCCTGGTCGACCGCGACGGCGCCGTCCGCGTGGTCGTGCCCCGCTGGCGCGAGGAGACCAAGGCCGGGATCTCGGTCAAGGGCCGCACCTTCGCCTCCGACGCGGTCGCCCGGGTCGTCGCCGCCGCGCTGGCCGCGGTGCGGCTGACCGGGCCGGCCAACGTGCAGGGCTTCGTCGCCGACGACGGCACCGCGACCGTCGTGGAGATCAACCCGCGCTTCTCCGGCGGGCTGCCCCTGACCCTCGCCGCGGGGGCGGACGTCGTCAGCGCGTACCTGGCCGGCGTCCGCGGGGAGCCGGTGCCGGAGCTCTCCGCCCGGCCGGGCGTCGCGATGAGCCGCTACTTCGCCGAGACCTACAGCAGCGAGGACGGCAGCCCCGTCGTCGACCCCTGCGCGCCCGTGGCGGTGACGGCATGACGCGCTCGCGGCACGTGCTGGTGCCGTTCGGCACCCGGCCCGAGGTGGTCAAGCTGGCCCCGGTCGTCCGCGCGCTGACCGACGCCGGGCACCGGGTCAGCGTGGTCGACACCGGCCAGCACACCGACCCGAGGATGGCTGCGCAGCTGCAGGCCGCACTCGGGCTGACCCCGGGGCACCGCTTCGCGCTGCCGACCGACCCGGCGGAGCGGACCGGCGCGCTGCACGCCGACGCACACCGGGCGCTGCGCCTGTCCGGCCCCGACCTGGTGCTCGCGCTCGGCGACACCAGCACCGTGCCGGCCTACGCGCTGGCCGCGCGCGCCGCCGGGGTGCCGTTCGCCCACCTGGAGGCCGGGCTGCGCAGCCTCAACCCGCGCAGCGTCGAGGAGGTCAACCGGCGGGTCGCCGCGGCCACCGCCCAGCTGCACCTCGCGCCGACCAAGCGGGCGGCGGCCTTCCTCGCCGACGAGGGCGTCCCCGCCGAGCGGGTGTTCGTCGTCGGCAACCCCGTCGTCGACACCCTCGTCGCCCGCGGCGTGCGGCGGGTGCCGGTCGCCGAGCGCTCGGGCGTGCTGGTCACCGCGCACCGGCCGACCAACGTCGACGACCCGGTCCGCCTCGCCCGCCTCGTCGGCGTGGTGCGGGCGCTGGCCGAGCAGGTCGGCCCGGTCACCTTCCCGGTGCACCCCCGCACCGCGGCGCGGCTGTCGTCGACCGGGCTGGGCGAGCGGCTGGCGCACCCGGGGGTCACCCTCACCGGGCCGGTCGAGTACGACGTCCTGCTGGCCGCGCTCGCCTCGGCACAGCTGGCGGTGACCGACTCCGGCGGCATCCAGGAGGAGGCCGCGTACCTCGGCGTCCCCGTGGTGGTGCTGCGCGGCTCGACTCCGCGCTGGGAGGGCGTGGAGGCCGGGACGACGACGCTCGCCGGGCTGGCCGACGACCGTGCGGCCGCCGCCGTGCTGGCCGCCGCGGCCGGGCACACCAGCCCCGAGGGCCAGGAGCGGGCCGCGACGGCGCCCTGCCCGTACGGCGACGGGACGACGGGACCGCAGGTGGCCGCCGTCCTCGCCGACGAGCGCACCGACGCCCTGCTGGCCCTCGACGAGCCCGACTTCACCGACGGCCGGCTGCCGTGGTGAACCGGCCCGCGCCGCTGGGGGTGGTCGTCGACCTCGACGACACGCTCTACCCGCAGGCCGAGTACCTGGCCTCGGCCGCGGCGGCGGTCGGGGTGGCGGCCGGGCACGCCGGGCTGGACGGCGCCGCGGTGCAGGCCGCGCTCCGGCGGGAGCTGGCCGCCGGCTCCGACGCCGGCGGCACGATCGACCGGGCGCTGCTCGCGGTCGGCGTCCCGGCGTCGTCGCTGGCCGGGCTCGTGCCGCCGCTGGTGGCGGCGTTCACCCGGCACACGCCGCCTCGGCTCCCGCCCTACCCGGGCGCCGAGGGCGCGCTGCGCGCGCTGGCCGCCGCCGCGCCGCTGGCCTGCCTGACCGACGGCAACCCGGCCATCCAGGCGGCGAAGGTGGCCGCGACCGGCCTCGGGCCGCTGCTGCCGGTCGTCGTCGTCACCGACACCCTCGGCGGCCGCGCCGTCCGCAAGCCGCACCCGGCCGGCCTGGTCGCTGTCGCCGCACGGCTCGGCCTGCCGCCGGAGCGGCTGCTCGTCATCGGCGACCGGCCCGGCAAGGACGTCGCCGTGGCGGCGACCGTGGGTGCGCGGGCGATCCGGGTCCGGCAGGGGGAGTACGCCACCGCACCGGACGAGCCGCGCGCCTGGGCCGTCGTCGACACGTTCTCGGCGGCCGCCGAGCTGGCGCTGTCCGTGCTGGGGGTGCCGGCCCGGGCCTGACGCCACCCGATCGGGTGGTCCTCGCCGGGAACCCTCCAGTTCCGGATCCGGCGTGTCGATGCGCCGGACGACGGGCGGACCCACCGCCCCGGACACGAGGACCCGGTCGTGGACGACAAGCCATCGGTGCGGTACCCCCACAGCCTCCTGCGTGCCGTCCTGGTGGCGGCCGTCGCCGTCGTGGCACTGGTCGCCGCCCCCGGCACGGCCTCGGCCAAGGGCACGGTGGTCCCGCTGCTGGACTGCGTCCTGACCAACGGCGACGGGTCCTGGACCGCCGTGTTCGGCTACGAGAACACGTCGAGCTCCCCGGTGCGCATCCCGAGGGGGGCGAGGAACAAGGTCACCCCGGCCACCGTCGGCAGCCCCCAGCCGACCACCTTCCGGCCGGGGACCCACCGCGGCGCCTTCACGGTCACCGTGCCCCGCGGTGGCGGCCTGATGTGGCACCTGGACGGCACCAACCTCGCCGCGCGCCAGGGCTCCGCGACGGCCTGCCCGTCAGCCGAGCAGCTGCCCGCGGACGGCAACGGCGCCGGCTGGGCCATCGCGCTCGCGGCGGCCACCCTGGTCGGGGCGGTCGCGCTGCAGCGGGAGCGGCGTCGGACGCGGGGAGGGCCCGCCGACGCGTAGGCGCCGTCCACTCCTCCGGGTGAGGTGTGGCTGCCAGGGCTCCGGGGAGGCCGGGACCTGCCGATGCGTCCCCGACGGGCGGGTCGGCCGCGCCGGCCGCGAGGACGCAGGGCTCATGGACGGCAGGTCATCGACGGTGCGGCGTGCCCGCGCCGCTCCACCCGTGCCGCGCTGGTCGCGGGAGCCGCCGTCGTGGGGCTCACGGCGGTCCCCGGCACCGCGTCGGCCGCCGGCGAGGTCATCCCCGTGCTCACCTGCACCCAGCCGGCGGCCGGTGGGGGCTTCACCGCGGTGGTGGGCTACGACAACCCCACCGGCCAGGACGTGACCGTCCCGTACGGCGAGCAGAACCGGATCGTGCCGGGGCAGTACGACGGCACGCAGCCGACGGTCCTCGAGGCTGGCGAGCACGACGGGGCCCTCACGATCACCGTCACCACCTCCAGCGCCACGTGGACGCTGGGGCGGACCCTGCTGCTGATCGAGCCGTCCGAGGCCCCGGCGTGCCCGGCGTCGACCGAGCTGCCCGAGGAGGGCAACGGGACCGACCCGGCCATCGCCCTGGCGGCGGCCGGCCTGGTGGGCACCGTGGCGGTGCAGCGGGCGCGGCGCCGGGCGCCGGCCGGGCGCGGCGATGCGTAGCCGTCGTGCCACCCCTTGGGGGGAGACGGGTCTGCCAGGGCTACGCGGACGGCCCGGACGTGCCGATGGGACGACGTCGGGCGGGTCGGCCGCCCCGGACTCGAGGACTCAACCCATGCACCGCCCCCCGAGGTCTTCGACGGCACGCCGCCTGCGCGCGCGTGCCTCCCGCGGCGCCCTGGTCGCGGTTCTCGCCCTGATCGGGCTCGCCGCGTCGCCGGGCATGGCCTCGGCTGCGCCCACGTACACGGTCAAGCCGGTCCTGAACTGCTACAAGGAGAACGCCGACGACAGCTGGACCGTCGTCGTCGGCTACGTCAACAGCTCGCGCAGGACCGTGGACATCCCCCGCGGCGCCGACAACCAGGCCCACCCGTCGAAGTTCGCGTCGCTGCCGCCGACCTCGTTCGAGCCGGGCACGGTCAACGGAGCGTTCACCGCGGTGGTGAGCCTGTCCGACCTGTACTCCGGCGCGCGCTGGGTGCTCGACGGCTACACGCTCGACTACCGCGCCGCCTCCTCCTCCTCGCGGGTCTGCCCGTCGTCGACGGAGCTGCCGGAGGAGGGCAACGGCACCGGCCCGGCCATCGGGCTGGCGGTCGCCGGCGTCGTCGGCGCCGTCCTGGTCCGACGGGCGCGCACGCGGGCGCTGGCCGTGACGAGGGGCGACGATGCGTAGGGTCCTCGCGGTCGGGGCGCACCCCGACGACATCGAGCTCGGCTGCGGCGCCACGCTGCTGGCGCACTCGGCGGCCGGCGACGCCGTCACCATGCTGGTGATGACCGGTGGCGAGAACGGCCCCGGGGACGACGAGGCGATCGTCGGCCGACGTCTCGAGCAGGAGCAGGCCGCCCGCACCCTGGGCGCCCGGCTGCTGTGGGGCGGGCAGGTCGACTGCACCGTCACGCCGGACGCCGCCACCGTCGCGGTCGTCGAGCGGGCGCTGGAGGAGACGGGGGCCGACGTCGTGTACGTGCACGCGCCCGACGACAGCCACCAGGACCACCGCGCCGTCGCCGCCGCGACGTTGTCGGCGGCCCGCCGGCTCTCACGGGTGATGCACTACCAGAGCCCGTCCACGCTGACGTTCTCCCCGACGACGTTCGTCGACGTGACCGCGTACCTCTCCGGCAAGCTCGCCGCCCTCGGCGCGCACGCCTCGCAGGTGGAGATGTCGTCGATGGTGGAGCCCGACGCGGTCGTGGCCTCGGCCCGGCACTGGGGCGCCCACGCCCGGATCGGCTACGCGGAGGCCTTCGCGCCGACCCGGCTGGTCATCGACCTGGTGCCCACGCCGCGGCGCGCCGCGGAGGAGGTCCCGGGCACCCTCCGGCTGACCCTGCCGGCCTCGCTGGGTGCCCACGCCCGCTGACGCAGGGCGCTCGAACGAGCCCGGTGGTCGGGGCCGGCACCCCCTCGGCCCCGACCACGGGGCTCGTCGCGTTGCCCTCCGGCTCGTGCCGGCCGCTCTGCTCCACCCGGGTGACCTCTCGCGGCGCACCCTGCGCCATCCCGTCCTCCTGTCATCGCCCTGACCTGGACCTTCCTCTTGCACCGACGGTCTGTTCGAACATACGATCGAACACATGGGCGACGGAGCGCAGATCCGTACCCCGGGTGCTGCCGGGCCGTCGGTGGGCTGGGCGTCCGGGCCGCTGGGTGCGGTGCAGGCCGCGGCGCGGGAGATGAGCCGGCAGGCGGCGCTGCGGGTGCGGGCGGTGGCGGCGTTCGCCGCGATCCGCCCCGCCAGCGTGGACCGGGCGCCGGGGGAGCGGGGCGCGATGTCGGCCGAACGGTGGGCGGCGCGGGCCGACGTGCTGCGGTCGGTCGGTGAGTGGGCCGCGCAGGAGCTGTCGAGCGCGCTGGACACCACCACGCAGGAGGCCGAGGCGGAGCTGGAGCGCGCGCTCACGCTGGTGTCCCGGTTGCCGCGGGTGCTCGAGGCGCTGGAGGGCGGGCTGCTGCACGAGGGGCACCTGTGGTGCCTGCTGGAGCACGAGGCGCCGATCGCCGACGACGCCCTCCGCACGCGGGTCGAGGGCGAGGTGCTGGACTGGGTGGCGGCGCGGCGGCGGGTGACCACACCAGCGGCGCTGGGGCACCAGGTGCGCCGGGTGGTCGCCGCGCTGGACGCACGGATTGCGGCGCGGGATCTGGCCCGGGCGCTGGCGCGGCGGGGGATCAGTCAGCTGGCCCGCGCCTTCGCCGGCCCGGACCCGACTCCCACGCCGACGGACGCGGCTGACGCCGTCGCCGACATCCCCACCGGCGACGCCGTCACCGACGGCACCGACGCCGACAGCGCCGTCGGCGCGGCCGGCGATGCCGACGCCGCAGACACCCGGCCAGCTGCCACGCCATCGATCGGCGCCGTCGAGCCGGTCGACGTCGAGGGCGATCCGATCGAGCGGGCGGCGCGGGAGTTGAGCGGCGCCGACTTCGACCGGTGGCTGGACGAGCTGGTGCGCGACGGTCTCGGCGACGCCCCCGCACCCGGTGACCCGGGCTGGCAGCCGGGCGTCCCACCCGGCCCCGCCGAGTGGGACGCCGGCCCCTGGTGCGACCCGTGCGAGTGGCTCGACGCCCACGCCCACGAGGACGACCTTCCCGTGCCGGGTGCCGGGCTACGCCGCACGCCGACGGTTGCGCGACCACCCCTGGTGCCGGCTGGTGGGCGGCGGCCGACCGCGCGGTGCAGGACGCCGGTGCCGCGGTGCACACCGCCCGGCTGGCGCTGGGCGCGGCGGAGCGGACGGTGCGCACCGCCCGGCGCGCCGACGCTGAGGACGAGGCCACCTGGCAGGTCAGCCCCACCGGTCGGGTGACCGCCGCCGGCGACGCGCTGGCCGCGCTGGCCGCCGCCGACACCCAGCGCGAGCAGCTGGCCGCGCTGCTCGATGCCACCGGCGGGGGGTGGGCTGGCCGACCGGCCGCGGATCGCGGTCACCGACGCGCTGCTGGCGCTCACCGACCTGTCCGGGCTGCGCCGGGCCGGGCACTGCAGCCGGCCGGCCTGCCGGCGGCGGCCGCAGACCTGCGGCCACCACCTGACCGGACGGTCCGGGCTGGGCGCCCCCGGCCCCACCGACGGGTACCGGCCCGGCGCCGCGCTGGAGCACCATGTCCGCGCCCGCGACCGGCGCTGCCGGTTTCCCGGCTGCCGGCGCCGCATCCCCGCCGCCGGCGAACTGGACCACGTCATCGCCCATCCGCACGGGCCCACCGCCGCGGCCGACCTGCCCGGCTTCTGCACGCCCGACCACCGCGGCAAGCACCAGGCCCCCGGCTGGGCCTACGCGATGACCCCCGACGGCACCCTGACCGTCACCACACCCAACGGCCCGACCGCCGTCACCGCCCCCCGCCCTACCGACCGCGCGGCTCCGTGTGTCGGCGCCGAGGACGCACGACACGGCGAGGCCCCGACCCGGGGGGACGGGTCGGGGCCTCGGCGCGGCCGCTGCGCGGCTCGGTCGGTGTGGCTGGACTGCGGGGTCTCAGGTGACTGCGGGTCTCAGGCGGTACGTCTCAGGCGGTGCGTCTCAAGCGGTGCGGATGGCAGCGCGCACCTGGTCCACCAGGCTCGCCGGGATGTCGGTGAGGCCGTGGTCGTCACGGGCGTGGCCGGCGACCGCGGCGAGGATGTCGTCCTCGGTGGGCGCGGTGGACGTCCGGCCGCACGAGGTGACGACGTCGCCACAGGCGAACTGCTTCACGGGGACACCTCCGGGGTGAGAGGGGCCGTCGTCCGGCGGACGGCGGGGACCAGGGGTCGATCAGCCCGCGTGCGCCGCCGCGAGCTGCAGCAGCAGCCGCTCCACGCGGATGATGCCGAGGACGGCGCCGCGCGCGTCCACGCACACCACCGGGTCGAACCGGTTCTCCTCAGGCCGCGCGGCGACCCGCCGGGCGACCTCGCTGAGGCCCGCGGACGCGGGGACGCGCAGGCTCATCGGCGCGCGGCGGTGGCCGGGCGGGTCCTCGCCGCGGCGGAAGGGGATGAGCAGGCAGCGCGGGTGGCCGTACTCGTCGACCTCGACGCCGACCGCGCCGTCCGGCGCGGTGCCGTCCTCGACGACCACCACCGGCTCGGCCAGCCCGACCACGTGCTCGGTCAGCAGGGCCTGTGCGGCCTGGCGCCGCAGCCGGTCGCGCACCTCGGGGTCGAGCTGCACCCACGGCGGACCCGGGCGCCCCAGCAGCCAGCCCTGACCGAGCGGCACCCGCAGCCGCAGGAACGCCTGCAGCTCGCCCCACGTCTCGATGCCCTCGGCGAGCAGCCAGGCGTCGATCCGCCCGCCGAACTCGCCGAGCATCTCGACGAGGGCCAGCTTGACCTCGTCGCCGTCCGCGCCGGTGACCAGCGCGCGGTCCAGCTTGATCAGCTGCGGCCGGAACTGGGTGATCTGCTGCAACCCCGAGTAGCCCGACCCGGCGTCGTCCAGCGCGAGCAGCGCCCCCTTGGCCCGCAGCCGGTCCCGCAGGTCGATCAGCGGGCGCAGGTCGCCGACCGCGTGGTGCTCGGTCAGCTCGAGCACCAGCGGCGCCAGGTCGTCGATGGCCAGCAGCGGCTCGGCCAGCTCGGGCTGGGTGAGCAGGTGCGGGCTGACGTTGACGGTCAGGAAGCAGTCCGCCGGCAGGGTCGGCAGCACCGCGAGCGCCTGGCGGACGACGATCGACTCCAGCTCGGCCCCGCGCCCGACCGCGTCCGCGGCGGCGAACCAGCGGTCCGGCGTCGCCTCGCTGGGCCGGCCGTCCGGCGTGGTGAAGCGGGCCAGCGTCTCGTAGCCCGCGACCGTGCCGCGCTGCAGGTCGACGATCGGCTGGTACACCAGCCGCAGCAGTGAAGGGTCGGCGAAGACGGCGGCGAGCCGGGCGTCCCACTCGGACGCCGCGACGTCGGTGCGCTCGGGCAGGGACACGGACACGCTCCTGCATCGGCACCGGATCACGCACCATTCACTCCGCGGCCGTCCAGGACCGGCTGGGCTCACCCCGGCGGGTGAGCGCCGCTCGGGCGACTGCCCGCGGCGGCGTCGAGCACGGTCGTCCAGACGTCGCCCGCGGCCTCGCCCAGCAGCAGCTGGAGGGACGGCGGCCAGTCGCGCCGCAGCGCCGGGACCGGGGGAGGACAGCAGCGGAACGGTCACCCATCGACGCTGGCCACGGCCGGTGACGGCCGGGTGAGACGCCGATGAGGGCGCTCTCGTGTCGGCGGGACACGCCGGGCGACGCGGGTGCCGGCCGCCGGTGGCGGGTAGCTGCGCCTCCCAGCGGCCGCGCAGCACCGTGCGGCCCCGACGGAGGGAGATGCCGTGCCCGAGGTACCGCAGCCGGTCACCGACAACAGCGTCAAGGTCCGCCAGCTCAGCCACTACCAGTTCAGCTGGATCGCGGGGGAGCCCGGGAAGCCGGGCACCTACACGCTCCAGCTCGTCCTGGACCAGGGGGCGTGGGAGGAGGTCCTGACGCTCGACCCGGACGACGCGGACAACCTGCAGGACCTGCTGGCCAACACCGAGACGGTGCACTACGACATCGAGCGCCGGGTGCTGATGTTCGGCGTCACCCCGACGGGGAGCTGACCCTCCCGGGACACGACGAGGCCCCGTCGGCGCATCGCGCCGGCGGGGCCTCGTCGTGTGTTCGTGCGGTCAGCGGCCGATGCGGCCGTCGTTGTCGCGGTCGAGGGCGTCCTTGGCCTTCTGGGTGAAGCTGCGGTCGTCCCCGCCGGTGGTGCCGCCGGTCACGCCGGTGCCGCCGTCGACCTCGACCTCCTCCTTGCGGACGTCGGCCGACACCCGCTCGGAGTCGGTGACGGTCTCCGTGTCCAGGCGCACCCGCTCGACCGGCACGGCCTCCTTCTCCACCACCGGGCGCTCGGCGTGCAGGGTGACCTCGTGCTCCTCCTCGGAGATCGCCGGGCCGTCCAGCGCGTTGCCGATGTTGGCGTCGGTGATCGGCTCGCGCTCGACCCGCACCTCCTCGCGGGAGACCGGCACGGTCTCGGTCACGTTCTCGGTGACCACGTACTTGCGCAGCCGGGCCCGGCCGACCTCCTCGGTGCGGGTGCCCACGTTCAGCCGCTCCTCCGAGCGGGTCATCGCGTTGTCCGTGGTGGGACCGGAGATGTCCCGGCCCACGACGCCCGCCTCGCCGGTGTGGTCGGGGCGTCCGTCACGGTCGCGGTCGGTTCCGGCCAGACCCGCGGTACCGGCGGTACCCGCCACGCCCGCGGTCTCGGTGGTGCCGGTGGTGCCCGCCACGCCCGCGGTCCCGGTGGTGCCGGCCGTGCCGGCGGTCCCGGTCTGCGTCTGCGGGGTGGTGTCGGTGCCCGTGCCCGAGCCGAGGCCGTAGTAGCGGTAGAGCTCCTGCTCCTCCTGCGGCGACAGGTGACCGTCGGTGTCGATCTTCGGCGCGTCCTTCACCTTCGCCTTGTCGTACGGGAACCGCAGGGTGTCACCCGAGAGGTCGGCCTGGGCCAGCGGCACGAAGGTCTCCTTGGTGCCGAACAGGCCGGTGTGCACCGTGGCCCACTCCGGGCGACCGGTCTCGTCGTCGAGGTAGACCTCGCTGACCTTGCCGATCTTGTCGCCGTCGGCGTCGACCGCGGTGGTGCCGATGACCTGCTGGATCTGCGTCTCGGTGATCATGCTGCTCCTGTCCAGTGTCGAGGGGAGGGCTGCGGGTCCGCAGCGCCGTCCGTTGGCGCACCGTCGTGCAGGCGCTGGGAACTCGGTGCCCGCCGTGCTTACGACGTAAACACGGGCCCTCGGGAGGAGCGGCACGGTGCCCTCCGGTCCGGCCCGAGCGGCGTACAACGGGAGGACGGACGGCGACGGGAGGCGGACGTGGCGGACGACGCTGCTCCTCCAGGTGCTGTGCCCACGGACGGGCAGCCGCACACGCGCGCGCTCCGCGCGTCCCCGCCAGGGACGGCCCGGACGCCGCTCGACCGGCGCCGGGTGCTCGCCGCGGCCATCGAGTTCATCGACGAGCACGGCCTCGAGGCGCTCACCATGCGCCGGATGGGTGCCCACCTGGGCGTCGAGGGGATGGCGCTGTACCGGCACGTCACCGGCCGTGAGGACCTGCTCGACGGCGTGGTGGAGCTGGTCGTCGACGAGCTGTACGGCGACCCGGAGGTGTACCTGACGCCGGAGCACGGCTGGCAGGACTACCTGCAGCGGCTGGCGCACGGGGTCCGGCGGATCGCCCTCGCCCACCCGGCCCTGTTCCCGCTGATCGCCACCCGGCCGCCGGCCGCGCCGTGGGTGCGGCCGCCGCTGCGCAGCCTGCGGTGGCTGGAGTCCTTCCTGCAGGCCCTGACCGGTCACGGGTTCAGCGACGAGGCTGCGGTCGCCGCCTACCGGGCGTACACCAGCTTCCTGCTCGGGCACCTGCTGCTGGAGGTCTCGCAGCGTGGGGTGCCGATCACCGCGCTGGACGACCCGGAGGGCGCCCCGGACGCCGGGGAGCGGTCGCTGGCCGAGTACCCGCTGGTGCGCCGGCTCTCGCCGCTGCTGTCCGAGGACGAGTCGGCCGAGGAGTTCGAGGAGTCGCTGGAGAACCTGCTCGAGCGCCTCCAGCGGGTGCTCCGCGAGTCGCGGCGCCCCGGCTCGACCGGCTGAGCCGCGCGGTCGGCCCGCCACGACGTCGAACCGGCCGCCCCGGTCGGGCGCAGCGCCTGCAGGACCGACCGCGAGGGGTTGCGCGGCTCGGGCCGCCCGCCGGCCCGGCGGTGCGCGTCGGTCTCCCGGCGAGCAGGGCCACCCCGGTGGAGTCGAGGAAGGCGGCCGCGGAGGCGTCCACCGCCACCACCGGCCCCAGCGGTGCACCGTCACCTGGGACGTGGGTCCGGACACCGCGACGGGCCGGCCCCTCGGAGCCGGTCCGTCGCGGTGGTGCGGTGGCGGGGCCTCGCTCAGAACAGGCCGCGGCTGCCCGAGCGGCGGCCGGGCCGCAGCTCGATGTCGACCGGCAGCTCCGGGTCGTCGACGGCCTGGCGGGCGTGGGCGACCACCCGGTCCTCCAGCGTCCGGCGGACCTCGGCGACGTCGGCGACGTCGGCCAGCTCGACGGCGACGGTGGCGCGCACGGCGGCCTCGCCGTCCGCGCGGGCCTCGCCGACGGAGATGCCGAGCGGCCGGCGGGGCGCAGCAGCGGCGCCGTCGACCTGGGTGGCGGCGTAGCCCGCGACCCGCTCGACCACGCGGTCGGCGACGTCGGCCGGGCGCATGCCGGTGGCCTCCAGCGGGCAGGAGAGTGGTCCGCAGTCCCACCAGGAGGTACGCACCGTGAGCCGTTCCATCGCCGACCAGTCGGTCGAGGAGCTCGGGGGGCCGGGCAGCGTCCTGGTCCGCCAGCGTCGTGACCACATCCAGCTGGACCGGCTCCTGCACGAGCTGGACGGCACCACCGGCCGCGAGCAGGAGGAGGTCCTGACCCGCATCGACCGCCTGGTGTTCAGCCACGCCTTCGCCGAGGAGAGCGTGCTCTGGCCGGCGATCCGCCGGGTGCTGCCCGACGGCGAGGAGCTGACCCTGCGCATCGAGCAGGAGCACCAGGAGGTGAACGAGCTGGTCAGCGAGCTCGAGACGCTCGGGCACGACGACCCGCGTCGTGCGCAGCGGCTGTCCCGTCTCGTGGAGGTGCTGAACGAGGACGTCCGCGACGAGGAGGACGTGCTCCTCCCCCGGCTGCAGGAGCGCCTCGACCCGCACGAGCTGCGTGCGCTGGGCCGCCGCTGGGACCTGGTCCGCCGCATCTCGCCGACCCGGCCGCACCCGACGGTGTCCCGCCGTCCGCCGGGCAACGCGCTCTCGGCGCTGCCGCTGACGGTGCTCGACCGCAGCCGGGACGTCGTCGACGCCGTCGTCCGCCGCGTGCCCGCGAGGCTGGCCCCGGTCGGCCAGGTGGTCAGCCGGGGGCTGGCCGGGATCGCCGGCCTGGTCGAGCGGACCCCGCCGGCCCGCCGCGGCGACCGTCCGCCGACCTCGCGCTAGACCAGCACACGACGACGGCCCCCTCCCGGATCGGGAGGGGGCCGTCGTGTGGCCCCGTCCAGAGGCTCGCCGCGCGCTTGCGAGCGGTGAGGGGGACGGGGTCCTTCTTCAGTGCGTGTGCCGGTCCTTCGGCTCGGCGCGGGCGTCGAGCTGGATCTCCTTCTCCGCCAGCGGCACGCCCTCCTTGAGCTCCTTGGTGCGCTCGATCTCGGCGTCGAGCTCGATGCCGAACAGCAGCGCCAGGTTGGTGATCCAGAACCACACCAGGAAGACGATCACCCCGGCGAGCGTGCCGTAGGTGGCGTTGTAGTTGCTGAAGTTCGCCACGTAGAAGGCGAACAGCGCCGAGGCGCCGGCCCACACCAGCAGCGCCACGGCCGCGCCCGGGCTGGTGAAGCGGAAGCCGCGCAGCTTCACGTTGGGCGTCGAGTAGTAGAGGACGGCGATCATCAGCGCCACCAGCACGACGACGATCGGCCACTTGGCCCAGCTCCACACGGTCACCACCGCGGCGGGCAGACCGATGGCCCCGGCGACGGCGTCGACCACGCGGCCGCTGAGCACCAGCATGGCCACGATCAGCGCGGCGAACAGCACGCCGATCAGCGTGACCAGCAGCTGCAGCGGCTTGAGCTTCCAGACCTTGCGGCCCTCGGGGGTCTCGTAGACCACGTTGGCCGCGCGGGTGAACGCCCCGACGTAGCCCGACGCCGACCAGATCGCGGCGGCGAGACCGAGGACCAGACCGAAGCCCGCCGGCGCGGTGTTGCCGGCGAGCTGCTCGATCACCGGGGTCAGGGTGCTGGCCGCCTGCTCGGGCACGACCGCGGTCAGCGCGGTGGTGAGCTCCTGTGGGTTGGTCAGCAGGCCGACGATGGACAGCAGCGCGATCAGCGCGGGGAACAGCGCCAGGGTGCCGTAGTAGGTGAGCGCGGCCGCCCAGTCGGTGAGGTTGTCCTCGCTGAACTCCTTCAGCGTCCGCTTCAGCGTGCCGCCGACCGTGGGCGCCTTGTCAGCGCCCTTGGGGGCGCTGTCGAGCCGGGTGTCGTTGACCTTGGGGTCGTCCGGGGCGGGGTCACCCGCGGTGTTGCCGGAGAAGCGGGTCTCGTTCGCGGCGGTGCTGCTGCCACGCGGACCGGTGGAGCGGGCCATCGTCAGTCCTCCGTCGGATGTGGAGCGATCCGCATCGGGGTTCCCCCGATGATCGTGGCCCATGCCCGCCGCCGGTGTGTCGCGACCGCTCCGTGACCTCAGCGGGCGCCGGGCACCGCGACCGTGCCGGTCTCCTCGGCCGCGCCCCGACGTCGCCGGCCGGCCACGGTCACGGCGGCGACGGCGGCCGCGCTGCCCGCCCCGACGAGGGCGACCGCGGTGAACGACGCCGCCGTGGGGAACCCGGTCGCAGTGCTCGTGCCGGCGGCGAGGACCGCGACCGTCACCGTGCTGCCCACCGCCTGCCCCACCGACCGCGCGATGGAGTTCACCGCGTTGGCGACACCGGTCTCCTCGGGGCGGACGGCGGCCACGACGAGCGCGGGCAGCGCCGCGTAGGCCACGGTCACCCACAGCTGGGTGAGCAGCCCGGCGGCGACCACCTGCGCCGGGGTGTCGCGCAGCACCGCGAACAGCAGGAAGCCGGCCAGCCCGCACACCGCGCCCACGCCCAGCGTGGTCAGCGCGCCGACCCGGGCCACGATCCGCCCGGCGACCGGCCCCAGCAGGACGCCGGCCACCCCACCGGGCAGCAGGTAGACGACCGCGGCCTCGAGCACCGAGGCGCCGAAGCCGTACCCGGCGGCCCCGGGCGGCGTCTGCACGTACTGCAGGACGACGAGGAAGGAGGCGAACAGCCCCACGCCGGTCAGCAGCCCGGCGAGGTTCGGGACGACGACCCGCGGGTCGGCCAGCAGGCCGGGGCGGACCAGCGGCTGGGTCCGCCGCCGCTGCAGCAGCACCCAGCCGGGGAGGACGAGCGCCGCCCCGGCCAGGCAGCCCAGCGTCCCCGGCGACGCCCACCCCCAGGCGTTGCCCTGCGAGACCGGCAGCAGCAGGAGCACCAGCCCCGCGGCCAGCACGGCGGCGCCGGCCCAGTCGACCCGGCCGGACCCGGTGGCCGGACGGCGCGGGAGGACGACCGCCGTGAGCACCAGGGTGACCAGGCAGACGACCAGCCCGATCCAGAAGGGGCGGTGGTAGTCGCCGCCGTCCCGGGTCAGCACCCCGGCCGCCACCAGGCCCACCACCCCGCCCACCGCGAGCGTGCTGCTCACCACCGACATGGCGACGTCCAGCCGGGCGGCGGGCAGCTCGCGGCGCAGCACGCTGATGGCCAGGGGGAACAGGCCGTAGGAGGCGCCCTGCAGCACCCGGGCCACGAGCAGCAGCGGCAGCGAGGCGGTGACCAGCGCCAGCAGCGTGCCGACCGACATGGCCGCGAGGACGCCGAGCGCCACCGGGCGCTCGCCCCAGGTGTCACCGAGGCGGCCCAGCACCGGCGTGGCGACGGCCGCGGCGAGCAGGTTGGCCGTCAGCACCCAGCCGGCGGCGTTGGCCGAGACCCCGAGCTGCACGCCGATCGCCGGCAGCAGCGGGACGACGAGGCTCTGCATGAGCGACAGCGCGGTCGTCCCGAGGGCCAGGACGGCGACCAGCACCACCGGCCGCGGCGCGCGCTGTTCGTCGTCGGCGGCGCGGGACACCTGGGGATCAGACCACGCCCGGTCTCACCGGGCGCGCCCGCCCGGGTCCGTGCGTTTGGTCACACACCATCAGGTGGAGCAGCTGATCCACGGTTGAGACGGCAATCGGACGGGGTAGTGCCGTTGTGACGACGACGTGCCGCGGGGGCTCCAGCCGCCAGCGGTGACTTCTGTGCACAAAGGGGTTTGACTGATGGTGCTGTGGCCGGCCGTGACCCTCCTCGGGTTCCTGGTCCTGACTGCACTGGTGATCGGGCTGGGGACGTCCTCGACGGCGCGCTATGAGCGCGAGCAGCGCGCCGCGAAGGCCGTGCCGGCCCGCCCGGCCACCACCCGGACCGCGACCGGCGAACCGGTGGGTGCCCGCGCCGCCTAGGAGGAGGGCCACCCTTCCCCCCCACGCCTCGTAGGAGGACCCCGTCCTCCTCACCGCTCGCAGGCGCGCGGCGAGCCCCTGGACGGGGCCAGCGGTGCCTGGACGGGGCGGTCCCTCGCTGAGACCGACCGCGCCCCGCGCCTCCTCCTCGGAGTCGCGGGGCGCAGCTGTGTCCGGGACCCCCTCCACAGGGCACCACCGGCCCCGCCCCGAGCCCGCGGGGGTGGGGAGAGGGCCTCTTCTTAGAGCCAGGCCTCGTCGGTGTCGAGGACCGTGCGGTCCAGCGACTCGAGCAGGTCGAACTGGGCGCGGGTGCGCGGCAGTTCCCAGCGCCAGAAGTAGCGGGCCGCCGCGCGCTTGCCCTCGTGGAAGGCGTCGGAGGAGCCCTCGCAGGCAAGCGCCTGCTCCAGCCACAGCCACCCGACCACCAGGTGGCCGGCGGCCTCCAGGTAGACGCTGGCGTTGGCCAGCGCCAGGTCCGGGTCGCCGGTGCCCCACAACGTGGCGGTCACCGCGCCCATCCGGGCCACCGCGGCGTCGAGGTCGGCGGCGAAGCCGGCCCACTGCGTCCCCACGGCACGGGCGGTCGTCGCGGTGATCGTCTCCCCGAGCAGTCGCAGCCCGGCGCCGCCCTGGGCGACCACCTTGCGCCCGAGCAGGTCCAGCGCCTGGATGCCGTTGGTGCCCTCGTGGATCGGGTTGAGCCGGTTGTCCCGGTAGAACTGCTCGACGGGGTAGTCGCGGGTGTAGCCGTAGCCGCCGTGCACCTGGATCGCCAGGTCGTCGGCGACCGGGCCCCACTGGGAGGGCCAGGCCTTGGCGATCGGCGTCAACGTGTCGAGCAGCAGGTGGGCCCGGGCGCGCTCCTCCTCGGTCTCGGCGGTCTGCTCCTCGTCGACCAGCCGGGCGCAGTAGAGGCCGAGCGCCAGCCCGCCCTCGGCGTAGGACTTGGCGGCCAGCAGCATCCGGCGCACGTCGGGGTGCTCGATGATCGGCACCGGCGGCGAGGCCGGGTCCTTGCCGCCGGCCCGGCGGCCCTGGGTGCGGGTGCGGGCGTACTCGAGGGCGTGCAGGTAGCCGGTGTAGCCGAGCACGGTCGCGCCCATCCCGACGCCGATCCGGGCCTCGTTCATCATGTGGAACATGTAGGTGAGGCCGCGGTGCGCCTCGCCGACGAGGTAGCCGACGGCCCCCGGCCGCCCGCCCGGGGTGTGCACGCCCTCGCCGAAGTTCAGTAGCGTGTTGGTCGTCCCCCGGTAGCCCATCTTGTGGTTCAGGCCGGCCAGGACGACGTCGTTGCGCTCACCGGGGGTCCCGTCCTCGCGGACCAGGAACTTCGGGACGATGAACAGCGAGATGCCCTTCACCCCGGGCGGGCCGCCGGGGATCTTGGCCAGGACCAGGTGGACGATGTTCTCGGTCAGCTCGTGGTCGCCGCCGGAGATCCACATCTTGTTGCCGGTCAGCCGGTACGTGCCGTCGTCCTGCGGCACCGCCTTGGTCGTGATGTCGGCCAGCGAGGAGCCGGCCTGCGGCTCCGACAGCGCCATCGTGCCGAACCAGCGGCCCTCGATCTCCGGCCGCACGTAGGTGTCGATCTGCTCCTCGCTGCCGTGCGCGAGCAGCAGCCGGGCGTTGCCCATGGTGAGGAACGGGTAGGCCGACGTCCCGACGTTGGCCGCCTTGAACCAGGCGAAGACCGCCTGGCCGACGACGTGCGGCAGCTGCATGCCGCCGTACTCCTCGTCGAACTCCCCGGCCATCAGCCCCGCCTCGACGAAGACGTCGAGGGCCTGCTTCACCTCGGGGACGAGCACGGCCTTGCCGTCGACCATGCGCGGCTCGTTCTCGTCGGCCTTCCGGTTGTGCGGCGCGAAGTGCTCGGTGGCGATCTGCTCGGCCAGGTCGAGCACCGCGTCGAAGGTCTCGCGGGAGTGCTCGGCGTAGCGCGGGCGCTTCACCAGGTCCTCGACGCCCAGCCACTCGTGGAGCAGGAAGTCCAGGTCGCGGCGGGACAGGATCAACGACGAGCGCACGACGCCTCCGCAGCGGTTCGGCAGGGACCCGGGTTCCGTCCGCCCGGCACCGCCACAGTAGGACGTGAGGTGGACGGCGGGCCGCGGGCCCGCGGTGGTCGGCCTCGATCCCGCGACGCCCCCGTGGTGGACAGCCGGAGGGGGTCGTGAGGGACGGTCCGTCCGGACGATTGGCCCCGTCGGGGTGCTGGGTAGCCCGCGGTTCCCGGACGTCGATGCCCAGGAGGACGCGTCATGGCCGTGCCCAGGTTGCTCGACTCCCTGCGGGGAGCCGCCACGCAGGCAGGAGGGGCGCTGCTCGGCCGCCTCCAGCACGTGCGGCTGCCCGGCCTGGGGCAGTCCTCGGCTCCCGAGGACCCCGAGACCGCCGCCCGCCGCTGGCGCGCGGTCACCGTGCTGTGCTCGCCGGAGCAGGTGGGCACCGGTGCGGACCTCCCCGCGCCGCTGGCCGCGCTCGGCGACCGCGTCGAGCTGCGCATCACGCCGGCGCCCGGCGATCGCGGCACCGAGCTCGCCGCGCGCTACCGCGACCGGCCGTCGGACGACGACCTGCGTGCGTTGCGCGCCGCGCTGCGGGAGACCAAGCAGTTGATCGAGGTGGGCGAGGTGCTGCGCGTGGACCCCGCGCCGCACGGTGTCCGCAAGCCGACGCCGCAGGGCGCGGCGCTGGAGGGCGCGACGGCTCGCGCCGGGGGAGAGGGTGTGCTGTGAGCGGCTGTGTGATCGTGCCGGCTCCGCCGGCCGGTGGCGAGGAGGCACGGTGAGGGCCGCGACCTGGACCGGGGTCAACGAGGTCTCGGTGGAGACGGTCCCCGATCCGCAGATCCTCAACGACCACGACGTCATCCTGCGGGTGCGGCGGACCACCACCTGCGGCTCGGACCTGCACCTGCTCGGCGGCTACATCCCGTTCATGCGCGCCGGCGACGTCCTCGGCCACGAGTTCATGGGCGAGGTCGTCGAGGTCGGCAGGGGCGTGCGGGACCGCACGGTGGGTGAGCGCGTCGTCGTCAACTCCTTCATCGCCTGCGGCAACTGCTGGTACTGCGAGCAGGAGCTCTACAGCCTCTGCGACAACGGCAACCCGAACCCGGGGATCACCGAGTCGCTGTGGGGCCAGAGCCCGGGCGGCTGCTTCGGCTACTCGCACGCGATGGGCGGCTGGGCCGGCAGCCACGCGGAGTACGTCCGGGTCCCCTACGCCGACGTCGGCGCGTTCGTCGTCCCCGAGGGGGTGAGCGACGAGCGGGCGCTGTTCGCCTCCGACGCCGTCTCCACCGGATGGATGGGCGCCGACCTGGCCGGCACCAGGCCGGGGGACGTCGTCGCCGTCTGGGGCGCCGGCGGGGTCGGCCAGATGGCGGCCCGCGCCGCGATGCTGCTGGGCGCCGAGCGGGTGTACGTCATCGACCGGCTGCCCGAGCGGCTGGCCCAGGTCCGCGAGCACGTCGGCGCCGAGACGATCGACTACTCGCGCACCGACGTCCTGGCCGAGCTGCGCGAGGTCACCGGCGGCCGCGGGCCTGACATCTGCATCGAGGCGGTCGGCATGGAGGCGCACAGCTCCGGCATCCAGGGCGCCTACGACCAGGTCAAGCAGCAGCTGCGGCTGCAGACCGACCGCCCCTCCGCCGTCCGGGAGGCGATCCTGGCCTGCCGCAAGGGCGGCAGCGTCTTCGTGCTCGGCGTCTTCGCCCTGATGGTGGACAAGTTCCCGCTCGGCGCGATGATGAACAAGGGCCTGACCGTGCGCGGCGCCCAGGTGCACGGGCAGCGCTACATGCCGCGGATCCTCGAGCACATGGCCCGCGGCGAGCTGACCACCGAGCACCTGGCCACCCACGTCCTGCCGCTCGAGGAGGCGCCGCGGGGCTACCAGATGTTCAAGGACAAGACCGACGGCTGCGTGCGGGCGGTCTTCACGCCCTGACATCGTCGGCCTACCGGCCGACACGCGGCCATGTGCCGTCCCCGATCCGCGTGGAGCCGGACCGCCGACGCTCCTCGGGGGACCCTGCAGGTCCCCGCTCGTCGGCCGCCATCGCGGCCAGGTGCCGTCCCCGACCTCCGCTGACACGACGGTGGCCCCCCAGCAGCTGCAGGGGGGCCACCGTCGTGTCGAACGCGCGGGCTCAGTCGTGCTGTCGCGCCGCGCCGTCCTGCAGGTGGTCGGCGGGGATGGACGCCAGGCCGGTGGGCGCGTGACGCGTCGCCTCGTGCTTACCGGCGTGCCGTCGGGGGTGGCCGTTCCCCCTCGCGACCGGCGCACTGCCGTCCCCCTGCGCGCCGCGGGGGACGGCGCCGCCGGGGCGGCCGACCGGGGGAGCGGTGGACGTGGGGGCCCCGGCGCCGACCGCCTGTGCGGCCTGCTCGGCCGGCTCGTCGGCGGACGGGTCCCCCGCCGTCTGCCGCGCCGCCTGCCGTGCCGCCTCCCGGGCGGCCTGGATGCCGGACTTGTTCGACAGCGCCAGCTGCGGCAGGAACAGGAACACGAGGAACCCGACGGCCGCCACGACCGCGGCGATGAGGAAGACCAGGTCGATCGCCGCGGAGAAGCCGGTCTTGAACGGCAGCGCCAGGAACGACGGCAGGTCCTGGATGAACGAGGTGTCCGACAGGTCGGAGCCGGCCTGCAGCTGACCGCTCTGCAGCGCCTCGGCCACCCGCGGGTCCGTCGCCGCCGCCGAGGTCACCGACTCCTCGATCTCCACCGGCAGGCGGCTGAACAGCACGGAGAGGAAGACGGCGGTGCCGACCGTCGCGCCCATCTGGCGGAAGAACGTCACCGAGGAGGTGGCCACGCCCATCTGGCTCGGCTGCACCGCGTTCTGCACCGCGAGGACCGCGGGCTGGAAGTTGAAGCCCAGCCCCACGCCGAGCAGGACCATGAACGGCACCAGCGCCCAGATCGAGGTCTCGGCGCCGACGACGAAGGACAGCGCCAGCAGGGCGACGGCGATCAGCGTGGTGCCGGCCAGCGGGAAGACCTTGTACTTCCCGGTCTTCGAGATCGTGGTGCCCGAGCTCATCGCGCCGACCATGAGCCCGGCGACCAGTGGGATCATCTGCAGGCCGGCGACGGTCGCGCTGGAGCCGTGCACGATCTGCAGGTACTGGGGGAGCAGCAGCAGGCCGCCGAACATGGCCGCGCCCACCACCACGCTGCCGAGGCTGGCGACGGTGAAGCTGCGGTTGCCGAACAGGTCCAGCGGCAGCAGCGCCTCGTCGCGGTAGGCCCGCTCGGCCAGCAGGAACAGGACGAAGCCGACCGCACCGATGAGGTAGCAGGTGAGGGCCCGGCCCGACGTCCAGCCCCAGAGCCGGCCCTGCTCGGCGACGATGAGCAGCGGGACGATGAAGGTGATCAGCGCCAGTGCCCCGGGCCAGTCGATGCGGTGGTCGCGGCGGACGTGCGGCAGGTGCAGCACGCGGTAGACGGCGAGGAAGGCGAGCAGGCCGAGCGGCACGTTGATCATGAAGATCCAGCGCCAGCCGGTCAGCCCCAGCAACGAGGACTGGCCGGCGAGGAAGCCGCCGAGGACCGGGCCGAGCACGCTGGAGGCGCCGAAGACGGCCATGAAGAAGCCCTGGTACCGCGAGCGCTCCCGCGGCGGGACGATGTCGCCGATGATCGCCAGGGCCAGAGACATCAGCCCGCCGGCGCCGACGCCCTGGATCGCCCGGTAGGCGGCCAGCTGGTACATCGTGTCGGCGATGCCGCACAGCACCGAGCCGACGACGAAGACGCCGATCGCGAACAGGTAGAACGGCCGCCGTCCGTAGATGTCGGAGAGCTTCCCGTACAGCGGCGTCGAGATCGTCGACGTGATGAGGAAGGCCGTCGTGGCCCAGGCCTGCAGGTCGTAGCCCTGCAGGTCGTCGGCGATGGTGCGGATGGCCGTCGCCACGACCGTCTGGTCCAGGGCCGCCAGGAACATCGCGACCATCAGCCCGGTGATGATCGTGAGGATCTGCCGGTGCGTGAAGGCGCCGTCCGCGTCGGGTGCGGAGGCGGCCGCCCGGGCGTCTCTCCGCCCGGCCGCGCTGGTGTGGGTGCTCTGGGTCATGGGTTCTCTCTCGATCGGGCGGCGACCGGCACGGCGGCGGGCTCGGTGGGCAGTGACGCGGCGAGGTCGTCGAGGAGGCGACCGAACAGCTGGGTGAAGGTCGCCAGGTCCGCGGCCGGCCAGTCGGCGGTGGCCCGAGCGAGGTGGGCCTCCCGCTCGGCCCGGACCTGCCGCAGCGCGGCAGATCCGGCGTCGGTGACGACGAGGCGGCTGGCCCGCCCGTCGGTCTCGTCGGCGACCCGCTGGACGAGCCCCCGCTCGATCAGCGAGGACACGTGCCGGCTCACCGTCGACGGGTCGGCGTGCACGAGCTCGGCCAGTGCACTCTGCCGCAGCGGGCCCAGCCGCGCGAGCGGGAACAGCAGGACCAGCGCCGCACTGCCCTCGGTCGCCTGGTGCGCCTTGAGGGCGTGCACGAGCCGCATGAAACGGGGTAGCTGCTCGCCGAGGATGCGCAGGTCGGCGAGCCGGTCGTCGCCGGGCGCGGCGGGGCCGGGCACGGCAGAGCGGAACGGCACGGCGGGCTCCCGGGGGACGACGGACGGAATGCGTGCACCGTACAAGCTGTTGTACCGATCAAACAACGAGTTGTACGACCCACGCAAGTGAGGCGGGCCACGACCACCCGGCGGCGTCCGGTGCGATCCTGGGAGAAGCGCCGGTCACCGTCCGCCCGCCGTTGCGCGCTCCCTACCTGCCCCAGACGAGGAGACCGTCGTGACCACCCCGCCCGACGACCTGCGTGCGCGGCTGGCCGGCCTGACCCTCGAGGACGAGCACCGGCTGCGCCGCCGGCTCGACGGCACCCGCAGGACCAGGGACGCCGAGGCGCGGGCCCGGCAGCGGTCGCGGATCGCCGCCGACGTCGCGGCCGCCGAGGAGCGGATCGCCCGCCGTCGCGCCGCCGTCCCGACGCTGCGCTACCCCGCCGAGCTGCCGGTCAGTGCCCGCCGCGAGGACATCGCCGCGGCGCTGCGCGAGCACCAGGTGGTCGTCGTGGCGGGGGAGACCGGCTCGGGCAAGACCACCCAGCTGCCCAAGATCGCCCTCGAGCTCGGCCGCGGGGTGCGGGGCCGGATCGGGCACACCCAGCCGCGGCGGATCGCCGCGCGCACCGTGGCCGAGCGGATCGCCGAGGAGCTGGAGACCCCGCTGGGCGAGGTCGTCGGCTGGAAGGTGCGCTTCACCGACCAGGTCGGCGACGCGACCCTGGTCAAGGTCATGACCGACGGCGTCCTGCTCGCCGAGATCGGCCGCGACCGGCTGCTGCGCCAGTACGACACCCTCATCATCGACGAGGCGCACGAGCGCAGCCTCAACATCGACTTCCTGCTCGGCTACCTGGCGCAGGTCCTGCCCCGGCGTCCCGACCTCAAGCTGGTCATCACCTCGGCGACGATCGACGTCGAGCGGGTGGCCAAGCACTTCGGGAACGCCCCGATCGTCGAGGTCAGCGGGCGCACCTACCCGGTCGAGGTGCGCTACCGGCCGGTGGTCGACCCCGACGACCCGGACGCCGACCCCGACCGCGACCAGGTCACCGCCATCGCCGACGCCGTCGACGAGCTGACCGCCGAGGGTCCGGGCGACGTCCTCGTCTTCCTCGCCGGCGAGCGGGAGATCCGCGACACCGCCGACGTCCTCACCGATCGCTTCCCCTCAGCCGAGGTGCTGCCGCTCTACTCGCGCCTGTCGGCCGCCGACCAGCACCGCGTCTTCGCCGCGCACACCGGACGGCGGATCGTGCTGGCCACCAACGTCGCCGAGACCTCGCTGACGGTGCCCGGGATCCGCTACGTCGTCGACCCGGGTACCGCGCGCATCTCCCGGTACAGCTCCCGGCTCAAGGTGCAGCGGCTCCCGATCGAGCCGATCAGCCAGGCCTCGGCGCGGCAGCGCTCGGGCCGCTGCGGGCGCACCTCCGAGGGCATCGCGATCCGGCTCTACACCGAGGAGGACTTCGAGAGCCGGCCGGAGTACACCGACCCGGAGATCCTGCGCACCAGCCTGGCCTCGGTGCTGCTGCAGATGGCCGCCCTCGAGCTGGGGGACGTCGCCGAGTTCCCGTTCATCGACCCGCCGGACCGCCGTGCGGTCGCCGACGGCGTGGCCCTGCTCGAGGAGCTCGGCGCCCTGGACGAGGCCGGCAGCCTGACCCCGACCGGCCGCGCGCTGGCCGCCCTGCCGCTGGACCCGCGGATGGCGCGGATGGTCGTCGAGGCCGACCGGCGCGGCGTGCTGGAGGAGGTGCTGGTCATCGCGGCCGGGCTGACCATCCAGGACCCCCGCGAGCGGCCCACCGAGCACCAGCAGGCCGCCGACCAGGCGCACGCCCGGTTCGCCGACGAGAACTCCGACTTCCTCGCGCTGCTCAACCTGTGGCGGTACGTCACCGAGCAGCAGGAGGCGCTGTCGGGCAGCCAGTTCCGCCGCACCCTCAAGCGGGAGTTCCTGCACTACCTGCGCATCCGCGAGTGGCAGGACCTCTACGGCCAGCTGCGCAGCACCGCTCGTCGGCTGGGCATGGCCGTCGGCGAGCCGGCGACCGAGCCCGACGAGCGCGGCATCTCCGCCGCGCTGCTGTCGGGGCTGCTGTCCCACGTCGGCCTCCAGGTCGAGGAGGGGAAGGGCCGCGACGGCGACCGGCGGCGCGGTGGCCGCGAGTACCTGGGCGCCCGCAACGCCCGCTTCGTCCTCGCCCCCGGTACCCCGCTGGCGAGGAAGCCGCCGCGCTGGGTGGTGGCCGCCGAGCTGGTGGAGACCAGCCGGCTGTTCGCCCGCACCGTCGCCCGGATCGACCCCGAGGTCGTCGAGCGGCTGGCCGAGCACCTGGTCAAGCGGCAGTACTCCGAGCCGCGCTGGGACGCCAAGCGGGGCTCGGTCGTCGCCACCGAGCGGGTCACCCTCTACGGCATCCCGCTGGTCGTCGGCCGTCGCGTGCAGTACGGCTCGATCGACCCGGTCGTCTCCCGCGAGCTGTTCATCCGGCACGCCCTGGTCCAGGGCGAGTGGACGACGCACCACCGCTTCTGGCACGACAACCAGAAGGCGATGCAGCGGGTCGCCGAGCTGGAGGAACGGGCCCGGCGCCGTGACATCCGGGTGGACGACGAGACGCTGTTCGAGCTCTACGACGCCCGCATCCCGGCTGACGTCGTCTCCACCCGGCACTTCGACCGGTGGTGGAAGGCCGCCCGCCGGCAGACGCCCGACCTGCTCACCTTCAGCCCGGAGATGCTCACCAACGCCGCCGCGGCCGGGCAGGTGCGGGTCGAGGACTTCCCGGACGAGGTGCCGCTGACGCAGGGGCTCACCCTGCCGCTGTCCTACGCGTTCGCGCCGGGCACGCCGACCGACGGCGTCACCGTCGACGTCCCGCTCGCCGTGCTGGACACCGTCGCCGAACGGACGTCCGGGGAGTCGCTGGCCTTCACCGTCCCGGGGCTGCGCGAGGAGCTGGTCACCGCGCTGCTGCGCACCCTGCCCAAGCAGCTGCGCCGCACGCTGGTGCCGATCCCCGACCGGGTGCGCGAGGTGCTGCCGCGCATCGCGCCGACCGAGCCGCTGCTGCCGGCGCTGGAGCGCGAGCTGCGGCGGGCCGCGGGGGTCGTCGTCCCGCCGGACGCGTGGGCGCCGGACCAGGTGCCCGACCACCTGCGGGCCACGTTCCGCGTCGTCGACGACCGGCACCGGCCCCTGGCCACCGGCAAGGACCTGCAGGCGCTGCGCCGCGAGGTCGCGCCGCAGAGCCGGGCCAGCCTGGCCGCGGCCGCCTCGGACGTGGAGCGCACCGGCCAGACCGCCTGGACCTTCGGCACGCTGCCGCGCACCGTCGAGGTCCGCCGCGGCGGGCACGTGGTGACCGCGTACCCGGCGCTGGTCGACGAGGGGACGACGGTCGGCGTCCGCGTGGTCGCCACCGCGGTCGAGGCCACCCGGCTGACCTGGCGCGGGGCCCGGCGGCTGCTGGTGCTGGTCGCCGGGTCGCCCACGCGGCAGGTGGTGAGGGGGCTGTCCCCGGCCACCCGGCTGGCGCTGCAGTTCAACCCCGACGGCGAGATCCCGGGCCTGGTCGACGACTGCGTGGACGCGGTCGCCGACGAGCTGCTGGCCGCCGCCGGCGGGCCACCGCGCGACGAGGCCGGCTTCGCGGCGCTGGTGCAGACCGCCCGCGCGCAGCTGCTGCCGCTGACCACCGACACCGTGCGGCGGGTCGAGGCCGTGCTGGTGCAGGCCCGCGAGGTCGCCGTCGCGATCGGTGCGGCGCCGGGACGGCGGGTGCCCGAGGCGGCGATCGCGGACCTGCGCCGGCAGATGGGCGGCCTGCTGCACCGGGGCTTCGTCGCGGCGGCCGGACGGCGCCGGCTGCCGGACCTGGTGCGGTACCTCAGGGGGATGGTGCACCGGCTGGAGAAGCTGCCGGCCAACGCCGTGCGCGACGAGCTGTGGATGCAGCAGGTCGCCGCGGTCACCGCCGAGTACGAGCAGCTGCGCGCCCGGGTGCCGTCGACGGGGGCCCCCGACGACCCGGTCGCCCGGGTGCGCTGGATGCTCGAGGAGCTGCGGGTCAGCCTGTTCGCGCAGAGCGTCGGCACCCCGCGGCCGGTGTCGGAGCAGCGGGTCTACAAGGCCATCGACGCGCTGATCGCCTGAAGCCCGCCCCTGCGTTGACGGCCTGGAGCTCGGCCCCCCTGCCGGGTCCCGCCGCGAGCCTGCGAGTGGCGGGGGGCAGGGGGGTCCTCTTTCAGCCGGCGGTGCGGGCGCGCTCGCGGAGCAGGGCGGAGATGCGCTGACGGGTGACGCCGAACATGGCGGCGATCCGGTTGATGCTGACCTGCTCGGAGGCCAGGGCGTACGCCTGCTCGCGCCGCCAGGCGCCCCCGGCGCTGGCCAGGGCCGCCATCACCGAGCTGAGCTGCTCGACGACCAGCGGGCGGGACTCGGCGGTGACGATGTCCAGCCAGGTGCGGCCGGTCTGCCGCTCCTCGAGCAGCTTCTCGGCCCGCGAGCGCGCGCCACCCAGTTCGGTCATGCAGGTGTCCAGCACGGCCATGAGCTCGGTGAGCGCGCGGACGGCCGGGTCCTGCTCGGTGCGGTCGGTCGACACGGGCCCTCCGACTCTGGTGGTGGATGGATGTGAGCAATCCGGTTGCCCACTATCCGTCGTGGCGCGGCCGAGTGCAAGACCCGTGACACGCAACGGCCCTCGCCGGGCAATGGTCGTTGCGTGTGGCCACCGCGACGGTTACGTTGCGGGCAACGGGGTGGCGCGACATCGAGCTCGCGCCCAGGGGTCAGCCGTCGTCCGGGACCCCGTCGAGGGGAGACCGATGTCCACGCTCACCGCCACGGTCGACCTGAGACCGGTGCCCGCCAGCGTCCCGGTCGCCCGGCACCTCGTGCTGGACCTGCTGGGTGCCTGGAGGTCCCCGCACGACGCCGGCGACGCCGCGCTCCTGGTCACCGAGCTCGTCGCCAACGTGGTCGACCACGTCGCCGGGGATGCCTCCTTCACCCTCGAGCTCTCGATGTCCGAGGACTGGCTGCGCATCTCGGTCGCCGACGGCTCCGCGCTCCGGCCGGTCGTCCGGGAGTTCGAGGTCGCCGCCGCGCGGGGGCGGGGGATGCGGCTCGTGGAGGGCATCGCCGACCGCTGGGGCGTCGAGGACGACACCGACGGCAAACGGGTGTGGTTCGAGCTCGCGCCTCGGGGGTGGGAGGGCCGGCAGCCGTAGCCCCGGGTTTGCCGACGACGGCTCCCGGGGACGGGCGAGGGGACCGATCCACCGAGGAGGAGACGGCATGAGCGAGCCGGACAGCACGACCTACAGCGCGGGCGAGGGGCTCTCCGACGAGGAGATGGTGCGCACCGTCGCCGAGCAGACCGACAGCATCTCCGAGCACGCCGACGTGGCGGGCAAGGACTGGGACGGCGATGCCAGCAAGGCGCCCGACCCCAACGCCGACCCCGCCGGCTGACCCGGCTGACCGACGCCGGGCGTGACCGACGCGTCGCGCCCGGCGCCGTGTGACGCTGCGCTGGACGGCCTGGCCCGGGCAGGCCCGTCCAGAGGCTCGCCGCGAGCCTGCGAGCGGTGACGAGGACGGGGTCTTCTCCTGCGAGTGGTGGGGGCAGGGGTCCTTCTTCAGCCCGCTCTCGCCGGGCTGGCCGCCCGCGGCCGCTCCCCGGTGCTGAGGACCTCGTTGCGCGCGGCGCCCCAGCCGGCCCACGTCATCGGCGCCAGGCAGGCGACGAGCAGCAGCACCGGGGCGGTCCAGCCGCCGGTGAGGTCGTAGAACCAGCCCAGCACCAGCGGGCCGGCGGCCGCCAGCAGGTAGCCCACGCACTGGGCCACCCCGCCGAGGCGGGCCGCGGTCAGCGGGCTCGGGCTGCGCAGCACGATGAGGGTCAGTGCCAGGGCGAAGCCGCTGCCCTGCGCCAGGCCGAAGGCGGCGACCCAGACCGGCGTGCCCTGCCCGGGCGCGAGCAGCAGGCCGCCGAGGCCGACGACGTAGGTGGCGAGGACGGCGAGCACCAGCGGGCGCTGGCCGCGCATCCGCCCGGCGTGGGCCGGCGCCAGCAGCGCCCCCACGGCGCCGACGACGTTGCTCAGCCCGAGCAGCAGCCCGCCCTCGGACACCGGCACCCCGGCGTCGGCCAGCAGCGTCGGCAACCAGGCGCCGATCGAGTAGAACTGCACGCTCTGCAGGCCGATGAACAGCGTCACCTGCCGGGCCAGCGGCTGGCGCAGCAGCGCCCAGGACCCCCCGTCGGGCACCGCGTCCCGAGCGGCCCGGTGCGCGCGGCCGGTGCCGGCGACCGGCAGCCACAGCGCCAGGGCGGCCAGTGCGAGGGCCAGCCAGCTGGCCAGCCCGCCGCGCCACCCCCAGCCCACGGCCGCGGCGAACGGGACGGTGGCCGCCGCTCCGACGGCAGCCCCGACGTTGAGCGACGCGGAGTACAGCCCCATCACCAGGCCCGGCCGGCCCGCCTCGCGCTTCACGTAGGCGGGCATGAGCACGTTCGCGACGGCGATCGCCGCACCCGCCAGCAGGCTGCCGGCGTAGAGCAGGGCCACGGGTGCGAGCAGCCGCAGTGCGATGCCCGCGGCCAGCACCAGCAGCGACGCCGCGACGGCGAGCTCGAGGCCCACCCGCCGGGCGGTGCGCGGCGCCAGCGGGGCGAAGGCGCCGAAGCAGAGCACCGGCAGCGTGGTGAGCAGCCCGGCCATCGCGGGGGACAGGCCGGTGTCGGCCCGCAGGTCAGCCAGCAGCGGGGCCACGGCGACGACGGCCGGCCGCTGGTTCAGCGCGACGGCGACGACGGCGGCGACGAACAGCAGCGCGGCCCAGCGGGAGCGCGTCCTCCCCTGGTCGTCCATCCCGGTCAGCTCACCACACCCGGGGGCGTGCGGCGGACCCGGCGCCGGTGGTCCCGCAGGAGGATGGGGTGGCGGAGGGGCGCTCGATCGTCGATAGTGACCGCGGTCACCCCACCGCACGGAAGGTGAGTGCATGAGCATCCTCGGTACGCGGGTGGTCCGCACCGAAGACCCGCTGTTCTTGACGCGTGGTGCCACCTACACCGACGACCTGGTCGACGACCGGCTCACCGGGGCGCTGCACGCGACCTTCGTGCGGTCCACCGTCGCCCACGGCCGGCTGCTGTCGGTCGACACCTCCGCCGCCCTGGAGGCGCCGGGCGTCGTCGCCGTGGTCACGGCCGCGGACGTCGCCGACCTCGTGCCGATCCCCCCGCCCTTCCCGTTCGTCAACCCGGCGATGACCCGACCGTGGCTGGCGTCGGACCGCGTCCGGTTCGTCGGCGACCCGATCGCCGTCGTCCTCACCGAGGAGCGGTACCAGGGCGAGGACGCCGCCGAGATGGTCGCCGTCGACATCGACCCGCTGCCCGCGGTGGTGGGCACCGCCGCGGCGGCCGCCGACGAGGTGCTGCTGTTCCCGGAGGCGGGCACCAACGTCATGGCCTCGTTCGGCGAACCCGCGCCGGCGGACTTCTTCGACGGCTGCGAGGTCGTCGTCACCCAGCCGATGGTCAACCAGCGGGTGGCGCCGGTGCCGCTGGAGAGCCGGGCCGCGGCCGCCGCCTGGGGCGAGGACGGCCGGGTCACCGTCTGGTGCACCAACCAGGGCGCCCAGCAGGCCAGGGGGCAGTTCGGGGACTGGCTCAAGATGGACCCCGACCTGATCCACCTGATCACCCCCGACGTCGGCGGCGGCTTCGGCGCCAAGATCGGCGCGGACCCCGAGTACGCCCTGATCGCCTGGCTGGCCAAGCACGTCGGCCGGCCGGTGCGCTGGGCGGAGAACCGGTCGGAGAACCTGATCGGCATGCTGCACGGCCGGGCCCAGGACCAGGTGGTCACCATCGGGGGGCGCCGGGACGGGACGATCGAGGCCTACAGCCTCGTGGTGGACCAGGACTGCGGTTCCTATCCCCGGATCGGCACGGTGCTGCCCACCCTGACCATGCTGATGGCCCCTGGGGTCTACGGCTTCCCGCGGGTGCACGCCCAGGCGCGCGCGCTGGCCACCACGACGACGTCCATCGGCGCCTACCGGGGCGCGGGCCGCCCCGAGGCGACCGCGGCGCTGGAGCGGGCGATCGACCTCTTCGCCGCCGAGATCGGGATGGACCCGGCTGAGGTGCGCCGCAAGAACCTGCTGCCGGCGTTCAGCGAGCCGCACAGGACACCGATGGGCGCCACCTACGACAACGGCGACTACACCACGGCCCTGGACAAGGCGCTCGAGGCCGCGGGCTATCCCGAGCTCCGGGCCGAGCAGGCCCGGCGCCGGGAGCGGGGGGACGCGCGGCAGCTCGGCATCGGGATGTCGGTGTACGTCGAGATCACCGGGGCGGACAACGGCGCCGGCACCGGGGAGGCCGCCTCGCTCGAGGTCCACCCGGACGGCACGGCGACGGTGCTCACCGGTACCTCGCCGCACGGCCAGGGGCACGCCACCGCGTGGGCGATGATCGCCAGCGACCAGCTCGGCATCCCGGTGGAGAAGATCACCGTCGTGCACGGCGACACCGACCGGGTCCCGCAGGGCGGCGGCACGATGGGGTCGCGCAGCCTGCAGCAGGGCGGCGCGGCGGTGCACCAGGCGGCCGGCGAACTCGTCGAGCTGGCCAGGCAGCGGGCCGCGGAGAAGCTGGAGGTCGACCCCGAGGACCTGGTCGTCGACCTGGGTCTGGCCGGGCTCGCCGTCCGCGGGACGCCGGGGACGGGGATCACGTTCGCCGACCTGGCCGCCGACGAGCAGCTGCTGGTGCAGACCAGGTTCACCGCCGCCGCACCGACGTTCCCCTTCGGCGCCCACGTGGTGGTCGTGGAGGTGGACGTCGAGTCCGGCAAGGCCCAGGTGACCCGGCTGATCGCGGTGGACGACGCCGGCACGATCCTCAACCCGCTGCTGGCCGAGGGACAGCGGCACGGCGGCTACGCCCAGGGGGTGGCCCAGGCGTTGCTGGAGGAGGTCCTCTACGACGAGGACGGCAACCCCACCACCTCGACGCTGGCCGACTACCCGTTCATCTCCGCCACCGAGCTGCCCAGCTTCGAACTGGTCGAGATGGCCACGCCGACCCCGATGAACGCGCTCGGCGCGAAGGGCATCGGCGAGGCGGGGACGATCGGCGCCACCCCGGCCGTGCAGAACGCGGTCATCGACGCCGTGGCCCACCTCGGCGTCCGGCACATCGACATGCCGACCACCCCGATGCGCGTGTTCCGGGCCGTCCAGCAGGCCCAGGGAGGCAACTGATGCAGGTCTCGATCACCGTCAACGGGCAGCAGCGCACCGACGAGGTGGAACCCCGGCTGCTGCTGGCGCACTACCTCCGTGAGGTCTGCGGGCTGAAGGCGACCAACCTCGGCTGCGACACCACCTCGTGCGGCGCGTGCACCGTCATCGTCGACGGGCTGTCGGTGAAGTCGTGCACGGTCCTGGCGGCCCAGACGGACGGCGCGCAGGTGACCACGCTCGAGGGGCTGGCCGGTCCGGACGGCGAGATGCACCCGGTGCAGAAGGCCTTCCGCGAGGAGCACGGCCTGCAGTGCGGGTTCTGCACCCCGGGCATGGTGATGGCCGCCATCGGCGTCCTGGCCGACAACCCCGACCCCACCGACCGCGAGATCCGGGAGGGGCTGGAGGGCAACCTCTGCCGCTGCACCGGCTACCACAACATCGTCCGGGCGGTCCAGAGCGCGGCCGGTGCCGGCCCCGCCGCCGGTCAGGTCCCGCAGGCGCAGGAGGTGGCCCGATGACCGAGCTGGCGAGGGCATCCGAGGGCACAGCACCCCGGGTCGTGCGCCCGACGAGCGCCAGTGAGGAGCGGGCATGATCCCGGGGTCGTTCGACTACGTGCGGCCGACATCGGTCGAGGAGGCGATCGCCGCGCTCGTCGAGCACGGGGACGACGCGAAGATCCTCGCCGGCGGGCACTCGCTGCTGCCGCTGATGAAGCTGCGCCTGGCCATGCCGGCCGTACTGGTCGACATCGGCCGCATCCCGGGGCTGTCCTACGTGCGCGTCGAGGGTGACGAGGTCGCCATCGGCGCGGGCACCCGGCACCACGAGCTGGAGAAGGACGCCGTCGCCGCGGCCGAGGTGCCGATCCTGCCCTACGTCGCCAGCCAGGTCGGCGACCCGCAGGTGCGCCACCGGGGCACGATCGGCGGCACGGTCGCGCACAGCGATCCGGCCTCCGACCTGCCCACCGCGCTGCTGGCGCTGGGCGGCACGGTCGTCGTCCAGGGCCCGAACGGTCGGCGCTCGATCCCGCTGACGGAGTTCTGGCTCGGGTTCTTCGAGACCGCGCTCGCCGAGGACGAACTGATCGTCGAGATCCGCGTGCCGCGCACCGGGTCGGCCGGCTGGGCGTACGAGAAGTTCACCCGCCGGGCCAACGACTGGCCGATCGTCGCAGCGGCTGCGGTCGGCAGTCGGGATGGTGGGGCGGGCGGACCGCTCCGCGTGGCGCTGGCCAACATGGCCGGGGCGGTGGTCCGGGCGACCGCGACCGAGGAGGCCCTCGCGCGGGGCGCCTCCATCGAGGAGGCCGCCGCGCTGGCCGACCAGGGCACCAGCCCGGGGTCGGACATGCACGCCGACCAGGAGTACCGCCGGCACCTGGCGCGGCTGCTCACCCGCCGGGCGCTGGAGAAGGCGGCGGGGGCGCCCGCAGCCGCGGCCTGAGGGAGGACCCCTGCCTCCGGCCCCCCTGCAGGTCCCGCCGCGAGCCTGCGAGCGGTGGGGGCAGGGGGGCCTTCTCTCAGCCGGCGGGGGTGAGCATCCCGGCGCCGACGGTGGCGTTGGTGGCCTCGTCGACCAGGATGAAGCGGCCGGTCACCCGGTTGCGGGTGTAGTCGTCGACGAACAGCGGCTGGGTGACGCGCAGGCGCACCCGGCCGATGTCGTTGAGGCCGAGCTCGGTGGCCTCCCGGTCCCGGTGCAGCGTGTTCACGTCGAGCCGGTAGGCCAGCTCCTTGACCATCGCGCGTGCCGTGCGGGTCGTGTGCTTGACCGCGATCCGCTGGCGCGGCCGCAGCGGCTCGTCGGTCATCCAGCAGACCAGCGCGTCGAGGTCCTGCGTGGCCGTCGGGGCGTTCTCCGGCTTGCCGATCAGGTCGCCGCGGGAGACGTCGAGGTCGTCGGCGAGCCGCAGCGTCACCGCCATCGGCGGGAAGGCCTCGTCGACCGGGCCGCGCGGGCCGTCGATGCCGGCGATCGTCGTCGGCAGGCCGCTGGGCAGCACCGTGACCTCGTCGCCGACGCGGAAGACCCCGCTGGCGACGGTGCCGGCGTAGCCGCGGTAGTCGTGGTGCTCCTCGGTCTGCGGCCGGATGACGTACTGCACCGGGAACCGCGCGTCGGTGAGGTTGCGGTCGCTGGCCACGTGCACGTGCTCGAGGTGGTGCAGCAGCGTCGGGCCCTCGTACCAGGGCGTGTTCGCCGAGTGGGTGACGACGTTGTCGCCGTGCAGCGCCGAGATGGGGACGACGGTCAGGTCCGGCACGCTGAGCTTGGCCGCGAACGCGCTGAACTCGTCGGCGATCGACTCGAAGACCTCCTCCGACCAGTCGACGAGGTCCATCTTGTTGACGGCGACCACCAGGTGCGGCACCCGCAGCAGCGAGGCGAGGAAGGCGTGCCGGCGGCTCTGCTCCACCATGCCCTTGCGGGCGTCGACCAGCACGATCGCCAGGTCGGCGGTCGAGGCGCCGGTGACCATGTTGCGCGTGTACTGCACGTGGCCGGGGGTGTCGGCCAGGATGAACGTGCGCCGCGGGGTGGCGAAGTAGCGGTAGGCGACGTCGATGGTGATGCCCTGCTCGCGCTCGGCCCGCAGGCCGTCGGTGAGCAGCGCGAGGTCGACGTGGTCGCCCTTGCTGGCACGGGCCACGGCCTCGTACTGGTCCTCGAAGATCGCCTTGCTGTCGTAGAGCAGCCGGCCGATCAGCGTGCTCTTGCCGTCGTCCACCGAGCCGGCGGTCGCGATGCGCAGGATGTCCTTGCGCGCGGTGGCGAGCCCCACGGCGTGCTCGGCGACGGCCGAGTGCACGTCGACCGGCTCGTCGGCGTCGGTCACGGTGGGGTACGTGTCGGCGGGAGCCATCAGAAGTAGCCCTCCTTCTTCCGGTCCTCCATGGCGGCGTCGCTGACCTTGTCGTCGCCCCGGGTGGCGCCCCGCTCGGTCATCCGGGTCACCGCGATCTCGGCGATGACCTCCTCGACCGTGGTGGCCTCCGAGCGGACGGCGGCGGTCAGGTTCGCGTCGCCGACGGTGCGGTACCGGACCGTGGCCCGGAACGGCTGCTCGCCGTCCTTGGGGCGGATGAACTCGTTGACCGCGTACAGCATCCCCTGGCGCTCGACGACCTCCCGCTCCTGCGCGAGGTACAGCGGCGGGATGGCGATCTGCTCGCGGGCGATGTACTGCCAGATGTCCAGCTCGGTCCAGTTCGACAGCGGGAAGACCCGGATCGACTCACCGAGGTGGATGCGGCCGTTGTACAGGTCCCACAGCTCGGGGCGCTGGTTCTTCGGGTCCCACTGGCCGAACTCGTCGCGGAAGGAGAACACCCGCTCCTTGGCGCGCGCCTTGTCCTCGTCGCGGCGGGCGCCGCCGAACAGCGCGGTGAAGCCGTGCTCCTCGACCGCGTCGAGCAGCACCGGCGTCTGGATGCGGTTGCGGGAGCCGTTGGGCTCCTCCTTCACCAGGCCCTTGGCCATGGCGTCGGGCACCGAGGCCACGATCAGCTGCACGCCGAGCTCGGCGACCCGCTTGTCGCGGAACTCCAGCACGTCGGGGAAGTTCAGCCCGGTGTCGACGTGCATGACCGGGAACGGGATGCGGGCCGGCGAGAACGCCTTGCGGGCCAGCTCCAGCATGACGATGGAGTCCTTGCCGCCGGAGAAGAGCAGCACCGGGCGCTCGAGCTCCGCGGCCACCTCGCGGATGACGTGGATGGACTCGGCCTCCAGCGTCTCCAGCTGGGAGAGCCGGTAGTCGGGTGTGGTCACGAGCTGGGGCTCCGGGGAGGTCGGGGACAAGGCCGGAACCAGCAGCAACCGCACCGGCCCGGGGGGGATTCCCGGGTACCAGTCTCCGTCATCGCCCTACGTGAACGGCTGTGACCCCGGTCGCACCGCGGCCAGCAGCCGGTCGGCCAGCTCCGGGCGGCAGACCAGCAGGTCCGGCAGGGACGGGTCGGGCTCGTTGTAGACCAGGGCCGAGCCGCCGAGCCGGACGGCGGTGAGCCCCGCGGCCCGAGCGACGGCGACCGGTGCGGCCGAGTCCCACTGGTACATGCCGCCGGCGTGCACGTAGGCGTCGGCCTCGCCGCGGACGACGGCGGTCACCTTCCACCCGGCCGAGCCCATCGGCACCAGCTCGGCGTCGAGGGCCGCCGCCGCGGTGGCGGCCACCGCGGGCGGGCGGCTGCGGCTGACCGCGATCCGCGGCCGGCCGCCTCCCGGCGGGGGCACCACGGGCGCGGGGTCGGTCACCAGCACCTCGCCCAGCGCGGGCAGCGCCACGGCGGCAGCCGTCAGCTCGCCCGCCGCCCACAGCGCCACGTGCACCGCCCAGTCCGGCCGCGGCACCTCGCCGTACTCGCGCGTGCCGTCGAGCGGGTCGACGATCCACACCCGGTCGGCGGTCAGCCGGCGGCGGTCGTCGACCGCCTCCTCGCTGAACACGGCGTCGTCCGGACGGTGCTCGGCCAGCACCCCGGCGATCGCGGCCTGCGCGCCGGCGTCGCCGGCGTCCCCGAGCGCCCGGCCGGTGAGCCGGCCCTCCTCGCGCAGCCCGGTGAGGACGGCGGCGGCCGCCCGGGCCGCGGCGGCGGCGACCTCGACGTCCCTCACGGGCGGTCGGACAGGGCGGTGGCGTCGGTGGGGCGCCCCGGTGGCCGGTGCTGGCCGGAGGCGTCGGTGATCGCGCCGAAGTAGTCGGCGCGCAGCTCCTCGCGCGGCATGACGAACACGCCGCGGGCCTCGACCAGCGTCCGGTCGGGCGCCGCCGTGGTCGCGATCGTGCCGGTGACGACGCACTTGCGGCCGGCGGCCTCGGTGACCTGCGCCCGCATCGTCAGGGGGGTCGAGAGCGGCACCGGCCGCCGGTAGTCCACCTCCAGGCGGACGGTCATGCCCCACAGCCCCGCGGCGATCGCCGCCGAGCCGAGCAGCTGGTCCATGAGCAGGCTGCTCATGCCGCCGTGCACGTAGCCGGGCGGGCCCTCGTAGGCCGGACCGAGCAGGGCCTCGCCGACGACGCCGCCCTCGACCCGGCGGATCCGCACCGGCGGCGCGAGGGCGCTGCCCACCCCGCTCACCGGGTTGTAGACGCGGCGGAAGACCAGCGGGTCGTCCAGCACGGGCAGTTGCGTCACCGGCCGCTGCGCGGCGGCCAGGCGGGCGGTGACGGCCCGCGCGTCGGCGGCCGCGGCCCGCAGCTGCTCTGCCGGGACGGTGGTGAGCACGGAGGCGTCCACCAGCTCCCGCAGGGCCGTGCCGAGCTCGGTCACCGCGGCCATCAGGTCGGCGTCGTAGGGCTGCCCGCCCGCGTCGGAGGTCACCCGCGGACGGTAACCGGACCGCCCGGAGGCTCAGGCCGCCGGGCCGTCCGCCAGCGGCGGGGCCGCCGGGCCCGGACCGGACCGGGGCAGCCGGACGGTGAAGGTCGCGCCCCGGCCGGGGGCGGTGTCCAGGTGCACCGTGCCGCCGTGCGCGTGCACCAGCGCGCTGACGATGGCCAGCCCCAGTCCGGTGCCGCCCGCCGTCCGGGCGCGGGACGGGTCGGCGCGGTAGAAGCGCTCGAACACCCGCGCGGCGTCCTCGGGCGCCATGCCCGGGCCCTGGTCGGACACCCGCAGCACGACCACACCGCCGTCGTCGCCGTCCGCCGTCCCGTCGGTCGGCGCCGGCTCGTCGGAGATGCCGACCGTGACCGGCGCGGTCGGTGGCGTGTGCACCAGGGCGTTGGTCACCAGGTTGCCGACGACCTGCCGCAGCCGGGCCTCGTCGCCGAGGACCACGGGCACCTCGCTGAGCGACTCGTCCAGGTGCAGGGTGATCGGCCGGTCGGGCTGGACGGCCCGGGCGTCGTGGACGGCGTCCCCCGCGACCTCGGCCAGGTCGACCGGCGTGATGGTGAGCGGGCGCTGCTGGTCCAGGCGGGCCAGCTGCAGCAGGTCCTCGACCAGCAGGCCCATCCGGGCGCCCTCGGACTCGATGCGCTCCATCAGCCGGGCGGTCTCCTCCGGGCTGCGCACCGCACCCTGCCGGTAGAGCTCGGCGAAGCCGCGGATCGAGGTCAGCGGGGTGCGCAGCTCGTGGCTGGCGTCGGCGACGAACCGGCGCATCCGGGTCTCCGAGGCGCGGGCCTGCTCCTCGGAGGCCTGCTGCGCCCGGAAGGACCGCTCGATGCGGGCGAGCATCCCGTTGAGCGCCAGGGACAGCCGGCCGACCTCGGTGCGTTCGTCGCCGGCCGGTACCCGCTGCGAGAGGTCGCCGGCGGCGATGGCACGCGCCGTCCGCTCCACCTCGGTGAGCGGCCGGAGGCTGTTGCGGACCAGCACGTAGGCGGCGTAGCCGAGCAGGACCAGGATCACCAGGCCGACCACCACCTGCAGGGCGACCAGCCGGTGGATCAAGCGGTCGTCGCGGTCGAGGTCGACCCCCGCGATCGCGGTCACACCACCGCCGGCGTCCCGGCTCTTGAGCAACCAGTTCGTCCCGTCCTCCGCCTCTGCGAAGACGGGACGGCCGGTGCCGTCGAGCAGCCGGTCGACGGCTTCGCCCCTGATCACCGGCAGGCTGTCCTGCGGCCGTGGCGGCCCGGAGATCAGGATGGCCTCGTCGCTCTCGGGGGGGAGGCAGGCCACGTAGATCGTCCCGATCGTGGCGTCGTCCGGACCTCCCCACCGTCCCGAGCACCCGTTGCGGAACCAGGGTTTGTCCTCGTAGCTAACCAGGGTGTCGTGGAGCTGCTGGTTCTGCTGTCCCCGGGCGTAGTCCTGGAGCAGCGCGCTGGTGATGAACCCCGTCAGGGTCAGTGCGACGGCGACCAGGCCCAGGAGCATCGCCACGAGGGTGATCCGCAGTGGCAGCCGGGGCGCCGACCACGAACGGGCGGGCGCCACGTCGGTCCGCCAGGTCGCGCCGGCGCCCGCATGGCTCAGCTCGCCGGTGCTGGTCGAGCTCGTGCCCGGCGGCGGTTCCACCTCGTGGCGTGACCTCGCGACCTCGGTCACGTGCCCTCCTCGCCGGTCCTCATCGAGCTCGTGCCCGACAGTGCCACCCCGTGGCGTGACCCTGCGACCTCGGTCACGTCCCGCGGGGCAGCCGCAGCGTGTAGCCCACGCCGCGGATGGTGTGGAGCAGCCGCGGCTCGGTGGTGTCGACCTTGCGGCGCAGGTAGGAGATGTAGGACTCGACGACGTTGGCGTCGCCGTTGAAGTCGTAGTTCCACACGTGGTCGAGGATCTGCGCCTTGGACAGCACGCGCCCGGCGTTGGCCATCAGGTAGCGCAGCAGCTTGAACTCCGTCGGGGACAGGTTGACCACCTGGCCGGCCTTCACGACCTCGTGCGACTCCTCGTCGAGCTCGATGTCGGCGAAGGAGAGCCGCGGGGCGTCGGCGGGGCGCTGCGGCCCGGTGCTGCGGCGCAGCACGGCCCGGATGCGGGCGAGCACCTCGTCGAGGCTGAACGGCTTGGTGACGTAGTCGTCGCCGCCCAGGGTGAGTCCGGACACCTTGTCCTCCGCCGCGTCGCGGGCGGTGAGGAAGAGCACGGGGGTGTGCCGGCCGCTCTCCCGCAGCCGGCGGACGACGCCGAAGCCGTCCAGCCCGGGCATCATCACGTCGAGCACCAGCAGGTCGGGGCGGAAGGACGCGGCCATCGCCAGCGCCTGCTGCCCGTCCGCGGCCGTGGCCACCTCGAAGCCGGCGTAGCGGAGGCTGGCCGACAGCAGCTCGCGGATGTTGGGCTCGTCGTCCACCACGAGGAGGCGGGCCTCCGGTGCCGAGCCCCTGTCGGTGCTGCTCACAGCACCTCCCGTCGAACGCATTGCGGTGGTCATGTCACGAGGGTGCGGCCCGCTGCTGGAGCACCCCTGGGCGTTCCCTGTGAGGAGTCTGGACGGCGGTCACCCGCCCATCGCCCGGCCGCGCCGCCAGTAGCCGATCGCGTGGTGCTGCGCCCGGCCCAGCCCCCACCGGCCGCGGAGGTCGGCGCGCACCGCTCGGACCGTCGCGGACTCCGCGGCCACCCAGGCGAAGAGGTCCTCGCCCTCGGGCCGCTCCAGCGCCGCGACGGCGTCGACCAGCAGCGTCCCCTCACCGGGCGGGGTGCCCTCGCGGTGCAGCCAGCGGACCTCCACCCCCTCCGGTGCCGGCAGCGGCTGCTCCTCGGCGGCGTCGGCGACCTCCACCAGCGCGACGCCGCGGGTCGAGGGCGGCGCCGACGCCAGGATGCGGGTGATCGCCGGCAGCGCCGTCTCGTCGCCGGCCAGCAGCAGCCACCCGGCCGGGCGGTCGCCCAGCGGGCCACCGCCCGCGACGGCCACCGTCGTCCCGGGGACGGCGGCCCCGGCCCACGCCGCCGCCGGGCCGTCGCCGTGCAGCACGAAGTCGATCTCCACCTCGCCGCGCTCGGGGTCCTGCCGGCGGGCGGTGTAGCTGCGCAGGCTCACCCCGTGCGCGCCCTCGGGCCAGACGATCCGCCCGTCCCGCTGCACCGACGGCCAGCGCGGCGCCGGGTCGCCGACCCGGGGGACCAGCAGCGAGATCGTGGGGCCGGCGGCCTCGGCCGCCGCGGGCGTGCCCGAGAGCAGGATGCGGCGCACCGAGGGGGTGACGTCGTGGACCGAGGTCACGGTGAGGACGTCGACCGGCCGGGTGGGGTCTGGGACGGTCACGGGACCCGAGCGTAGATGCGGGCCGACCCGGCCGACCCCGGGGGAATGGGGTCGACCGGGCCGGCGATCGAGGACGGAGTCGTCACGCTGAGTGTTCGTTCACCCCGCTTTGAGCAGCGAGAACGGCGTGGCGCTCCCCGTCGGGCAGAACGCTACGTGACGATTGCGCGTGCGTCAGTGCCCGCACGGGTGATTGGTCCTCCCGGACGGGTGATGTGTGTCCCGGGCCCGCGCCGGGCAGTGGCGGGGGGACCGCACCGAGCAGCCGGGGAGGACCACGTGTCGGACGACCTGGAGAAGGGTGACCACGTCACCTGGAAGAGCCACGGCCAGGAGGTCGAGGGCACCGTCAAGCGCGAGATCACGTCCGAGACGGAGGCGGCCGGCCGGAAGGTGAAGGCCAGCGAGGACGAGCCGCAGTACGAGGTCGAGAGCGACAAGACCGGCAAGACCGCGGTGCACAAGCCCGGCGCCCTGGACGAGAAGTGACCGGCGCGGCACAGATGAAGGCACCAGGAGGAGGACGATCGTGAGCGAGACCGGAGACCAGTTCGCCGGAACGGCCGCGCGCAGCACCAAGCACAGTCCGCGGGTGGACGAGGAGCTCGAGCACGAGATCCAGGGGATGCTCAAGGCCGAGCACGCGACCCGCTCGGAGGAGTGGCGTGAGGTCGAGCCGATCGCCGAGGGCGACCCGGACATCACGGCGGATCCGACGGGCACCCTGGTCGGCGGTGTGCCGGTGGGCATGACCGAGGACGCCGTCGTCGCCCGCGCCGAGCTGGCCCGCTGGCTGGACCGGGCCGACTTCCCGAGCGACGGGCCGACGCTCGTCGAGGCGGCCCTGGACCACCGGGCCCCGGACGCGGTCGTCGACGAGCTGCGCCGGCTGCCCGAGGGCGAGACCTACGAGCGGATCGGGGACGTCGTCCGCGCGCTGGGCTACCCGACCGAGACCTGACGCGTGGCGGCCGGGAGCCGGGTGCACCCGGATCCCGGCCGTCACCCGCCCTCGGCGGCCTCCCGCTCCTCGTCCTCCGCGATCTCCTCGGCGCCCCGCCGGCGGAACAGCCGGGAGCCGGGGAAGCCCTTCACCACGTGTCGCAGGTCCTGCATGGTGTCGAGCAGGTCGTGCACGTCCTCACCGACCGATCCCATGGACCCGATCACCGGCAGGATGTCCTCGTCGAGGTGCGTCATCAGCTGGGGCAGCCGGTCGATGAAGGCGACCACCGCCTCCACCTCGTCCGGGTCGATGCTCGCCGCCAGGCGGCGCACCGCCGGCGCGAGAGCGGTCAGCGGCTCCTGGAACACGTCGACCATCGGGTCGACCCGGCCCAGCAGCCCCTCGGCCCGTCCCACCGCGCCGTCCGCGGCGGAGATCGTCCCGCCGACCGCGGCGATCGCCTCGTCGGAACGGGAGATGGTCCGCCCGACGGCGGTGATCGCGTCGTCCGAGCGGGCGATGGTGCCCTCCACAGCGGTGATGGCGTCGTCGGACCTGCCGATCGTGGCCTCCACGGCGGTGATCGCCTGGTCGGAGCGGGCGACCGTCTCCTCGACGGCGGCGACGGCGTCGTCCGAACGGGAGATCGTCCGTCCGATCGCGGTGATCGCGTCGTCGGAGCGGGCGACCGTGCGGCCCACCGCCAGGATGGCCTCGTCGGCCTTGCGCTGGGTGTCCCCGACCGCGGTGATGGCCTCGTCGGCCTTGCGCTGGGTGTCCCCGACCGCGGTGATGGCCTCGTCGGCCTTGCGCTGGGTGTCCCCGACCGCGGTGATGGCCTCGTCGGCCTTGCGCTGGGTGTCCCCGACCGCGCTGATGGCCTCGTCGGCCCTGCGCTGGATGTGCCTGACCGCCGCGATGGCGTCGTCGGCGTTCCGCCGGGTCCTGTCCACGGCGGCGATCTCGTCGTCGGCCCTCTGCCGGGTGACCTGCACGGCGGCGACGGCGTCGTCCGCCCGCCGGCGGGTGCCCTCCACGGCGGTGATCGCCGCGTCTGCCCGGTCCACCACACCCTCGACCCGGTCGAGCAGCGACTCCACGCGCCCGACGACCGCCGACAGTCGCGGGACCAGCGCCAGCGCCTCGGTGACGCCCTCGCGGAGTCCCTCCACCGCGGAGACCACGTCGGACGGGCCCGGCACGAACGGCAGCTTCACCTCCGGGACGCTACGACGGCCTGCAGGGTCCCGCCCGCCGATCCCGCGCGTCCCACCCGGGAGGAGCCCTCCGCGCCCGTATCGTGGGTGACTGCCCGACTGCGCAGCGGTACTTCCGCGCGGGCGGGGACGACGGCGCCCGTCAGGGCGGTGGTTCGACGATGGGGTGTCGGCACGGGTGGGGAACGAGCGCACGCGCGACGACGCGGGGGAGCCCCGGTCGTCCGGGCGTCTCCGCGGTCGGCGCCGCCCGGCCGCGCCGTCCCCGGCCGCGGGCGGGGGGACACCGGCCCGTGAGCCGATCACCGTCGAGCAGCTGATCGCCCGCCAGGGCGGCGAGGTCGGCCGCCGCCGGGCCGCCCGCACCGGTGAGATCCCGCTACCCCTGGCCACCGGGCAGGAGGCCCCGGAGCGCCGGCGCGGCCTGCCCCCGGTGCCCGCCGACCCATCGGCCCCCACCGCCTCACCGGCCCCCGCTGCGCTCCCGGCGGCCCGGTTGCCCTCCGGGCGGCGTGCCGGCGACGTCCCCCGGCCGGCCGACGACACCCCGGCCCCGCAGCGCGGCCTGCCCCCGGTCCCGGGCGGGCCGGCCGGGCGCGCGCCCGCGGTCGCCGTGACGCCGGCCGCCGTCCCTCCGCCGCCGGCACCGACCGCGCAGCCGCAGCCCCCGGCCGAGCCGCCGCGCAGCGGGCTGCCGCCGGTGCCGCCGTCGGGCCGCCCGTCGGTGCCGCTCTTCCCGCCGTTCGACGAGGGGACGGGTCACCGCCCGTCCCGGCCGATCGCGCCGCTGCCGCCGATCCCGGGCCGGGACGCCGCACCGTCCGGCGCCACCCGGCTCGCGCCGCCCTCGCCGCGCGAGCGCCGGGCCGCCCGCCGCGCCGCCCGCAGCCCCGGCCGCCGCCGGCTCGTCCGCGCCGCCGTCGGCCTGGCGGCCGTCCTGGGCGTCGTCCTCGCCTACCACCTGGGGCTGTACTTCTACGTCGACCACCGCATCGAGCGCGTCGACGCGCTGACCCCCGACGGCGCCGAGGTGCTCGCGCCCCGGCTGCAGGAGGGCGCGGCCACCTACCTGGTCGTCGGCACGGGCCTGCCCGGCGCGGAGGGGCCGGCCTCGGTGGCCACTCTCCTGGCGCACGTCACCGCGGACGAGGAGCGGGCCGTCCTGGTCAGCATCCCGCCGACCGCGTTGGTCGACACCCCCGCGTGCGTCGGCGCCGACGGCGAGGTGCGCGAGGCGGTCACCGAGTCCTTCGCCGACTCGCTGCTGCAGGGCGGGCCGTCGTGCACGGTCCGCGTGGTGCAGCAGCTCTCCGGCCTGCGCGTCGACCACTACCTCGGCGTGGACCTGGCCCGGCTGCCCGGCATGGTCGACGCCCTCGGTGGCGTCGCCGTCTGCCTGCCCGTGGCGACGCCGGCGGTGACCACCTCGGCCGAGCCGCTCCCCACCGGCGCGAGCACCATGTCCGGGGACCGCGCCACCGGCTACCTCGCCCCCGGGGACGCCGGTGCCGACGTCACCGGCCAGGCGGTCGCCGAGCGCGCGCAGCTGGTGCTCACCTCCACCCTGCGGACGGCGATGTCGACGGGGACCCTCGGCAACCCGGCCACCCTCACCCGGTTCCTGACCCGCGCCTCCGACGCCCTCACCGTCGACGCGACGACCACCCTCGGCGACCTGCGCACCCTCGCCGGCACCCTCGGCGACCTGTCCGGCGACGCGGTGCAGCGGATCGGCCTGCCGGTGGCCCAGGTGGGTCACGTGCCCGCGGGGAGCGAGCGGGCCCACGTCGTGCTCGACGCCACCGCCACCCGCTCCCTGTTCGACCAGGTCATCGAGGAGGGCCGGCTCCCCGACGAGCTGGTCGAGCCCGACCCCGCCGACCCGGCCGCCGTGGCCGCTGCGCCCGCTCCCGCGGCGGCCGAGCAGCCCGTCACCACGCCCGCCGAGCAGCCGCTGACCGCCACGCCCGCGGGGATCACCCTCGACGTCCTCAACGGCACCGCCACCAGCGGGCTGGCCGCCACCGTGGCCGACCAGCTGCGGGCCCAGGGCTTCGGCGTCGGTCAGGTCGGCAACGAGCTCGGTGTGGTCAACGAGACCGTCGTCCGCTTCGGCGCCGGCGCCGAGGACCAGGCCCGGACCGTCGCCGCCGCCGTCCCCGGTGCGGTGCTGCAGCCCAGCGACGCGACCGGCGGGGCCGTCCAGCTGGTCATCGGGCCGGGCTTCTCCAGCGTCGTGCCGGTCGAGATCCCCCCGGCGCCGGTCGCGGCCCCGGAGACGCCCGCCCCCGCGGCGCCCGCCACCCCGTCCGCCCAGCCGGTCGCGGCCGCCAGCTGCTGAGCTCGGCCCCGCCCGCGGCCCGGCGCGGGTGTTCCCCCGGCGACCTCGGGCGCTGCTCACACGGCGGGAGCAGGGGACGACGTGGGGGTGGGCAATCCTGCTCGGCCCTGGGCCCGGGTGTGCGCCCGCATCGCGGTGCGTGCACACGACGCGAGGGGGCCGCCGCGGGGAGTCCCACGGCGGCCCCGGAGGCGGGTCGGCTCAGCCGAAGCGGCCGGAGATGTAGTCCTCGGTCGCCTTCTGGTCCGGGTTGCTGAAGATCTTCTCGGTCGGGTTGAACTCGATCAGCCGGCCCGGTTGGCCGACCCCGCTGAGGTTGAAGAAGCCGGTCTGCTCGCTCACCCGCGCCGCCTGCTGCATGTTGTGGGTGACGATGACGATGGTGAACCGCTCCTTGAGGTCGGCCATCAGGTCCTCGATCGCCAGCGTGGAGATCGGGTCCAGCGCGGAGGCCGGCTCGTCCATGAGCAGGACGTCGGGCTCGACGGCGATCGCGCGGGCGATGCACAGCCGCTGCTGCTGACCACCGGAGAGCCCGGCGCCCGGGCGGTTGAGGCGGTCCTTCACCTCGTTCCAGAGGTTGGCTCCCCGGAGCGAGCGCTCCACCAGGTCGTCGAGGTCGGACTTCTTCATCCTCTTGTTGTTCAGCCGGATGCCCGCGGCGACGTTCTCGTAGATCGACATGGTCGGGAACGGGTTGGGCCGCTGGAAGACCATGCCGATCTGCCGCCGGACGTCCACCGGGTCGACGTCCGCGCCGTAGAGGTCCTGCCCGTCCATGACGATCTTGCCTTCGACGCGCCCGCCCGGGATGACCTCGTGCATCCGGTTGATCGAGCGCAGGAAGGTCGACTTCCCGCAGCCCGACGGCCCGATGAGGGCGGTGATGCTGCGCGGCTCGATCGAGACGTTGACGTTCTCGACCGCCAGGAAGTTGCCGTAGTAGATGTTGAGGTCGGAGACGTCGATGCGCTTGGCCACAGGAGGTCCTCCAGGGTTGCCGGTCAGCGACCGGTCTTGGGAGCGAAGAAGCGACTGATGAGCCGGGCGACGACGTTGAGACCCATCACCAGGATGATCAGGACGAGGGCCGCCGTCCAGGCCCGGTCGGTGGCGAACTGCGGCGGGACGCCCGGCTGGGTGAGCTGGTAGTAGGCGTAGACCGGCAGGGTCGCCATGCGACCGTCGAACGCGTCGAGGTTCGTGGCGTTGGTGATGCCCAGGGTGATCAGCAGGGGAGCGGTCTCGCCGACGACGCGGGCGATCGCCAGGGTGACGCCGGTGCCCAGGCCCGCGATCGCCGTCGGGATGACCACCTTGACGATGGTGCGCCACTTCGGCACCCCCAGCGCGTAGGAGGCCTCACGCAGCTCGTTGGGCACCAGCTTGAGCACCTCCTCCGCCGAGCGGACGACGACCGGGATCATCAGCACCGACAGCGCGATCGCGCCCATGACGCCGAGCCGGATGCCCGGGCCGAAGAAGATCGCGAACAGCGCGTAGGCGAACAGGCCGGCCACGATCGACGGGATGCCGGTCATGACGTCGACCAGGAAGGTGATCGCCCGCTTCAGCCGCCCGCGGGCGTACTCGACGAGGAAGATCGCCGTCATCAGGCCGATCGGCACGGAGATCAGCGTGGTCAGCGCCGTGATGATCAGCGTGCCCATGATGGCGTGGTAGGCGCCGCCGCCCTCGCCCACGATGCCGACGAGCGAGGAGTTGAAGAACTCGCCGTCCAGCCGTGCGGCGCCGCGGCTGACGACCTCCCAGACCAGGGAGACCAGGGGCACCATCGCCAGCCCGAAGGCACTGACCACCAGGCAGGTCACCAGCCGGTCGGTGGCCCGCCGGGGGCCCTCCACGGTCCGGGTCAGCAGGTACACCGCCAGTGTCCCGAGGACGACGGTGTAGAGCACGAACAGCGCGATGTTGAGGTCGAACACCGGCCAGAGCGCGCCCACGACGACGGCGGCCCCCAGGAAGACCGCCCAGGGCGACCAGTTCGGCAGCCGCCGGGCGCGCTCGCCGCGGCGTGGCGCGGGGGCGCTGCTCCCCGTGGGCGCCGGGGCGGTGGAGGTCTGGCTCATCAGTTCGCTCCGGAGAAGTCGGCGCGCCGGTTCACGATCGCGCGGGCCAGCATGTTCACCGCGAGGGTGATGACGAACAGGGCCAGGCCGCTGGCGATCAGCGTGTTGATGTCGATGCCCGAGGACTCGGGGAACTCCAGGGCGATGTTCGCCGCGATGGTCGACGGGTTGCCGCTGCTGATCAGGTTGAACGTGATGCCGCCGGAGACCGACAGCACGATCGCCACGGCCATGGTCTCGCCGAGTGCCCGGCCCAGGCCCAGCATGGCGCCGCCGATGACGCCGGAGCGGCCGTAGGGGAGGACCGCCATCCGGATCATCTCCCAGCGGGTGGCGCCCAGGGCGAGCGCCGCCTCGCGGTGCAGGCTCGGGACCTGCAGGAAGACCTCGCGGGAGATGGCGCTCACGATCGGCAGGATCATCACGGCGAGGACCAGGCCGGTGGTCAGCATGGTGCGCCCGGTGGTCGAGGCCGGGCCGGCGAACAGCGGGAGGAAGCCGAGGTCGCGCTCGAGCCACTGGTAGAAGGGCACCAGCTTCGGCGCGAGCCAGAAGATGCCCCAGAAGCCGTAGACGATGCTCGGGATCGCGGCGAGCAGGTCGACCAGGTAGCCCAGGCCCTGGGCGATCCGCCGCGGCGCGTAGTAGCCGATGAACAGGGAGATGGCCACGGCCAGCGGCGTCGCCACGAGCAGCGCGATGACCGCCGCGAGCAGGGTGCCGAAGACCAGCGGGGCGATGTAGGAGGCCAGGCCGCCGTCGCCGGGGATGTCCTCGGCCGGGGCGGTCAGCGCGGGCACCGCCTCCACGACGAGGAACGCGGCGACCCCCGCGAGGATGACGAGGATCAGGATGCCGGCGCCCTTGGCGGTACCGGCGAAGACCCGGTCACCGGGACGGCGGACCGACCGTCCGGTCCCGGCGGGGGACGGGGGTGTGGTCCTGGTGCTGCTCACCGCTGCTCCGTGGTGTGTGGGCCGGTGCCTGGGGACCCGGCGGAGGGTGGTTCGGGCGCCCGGCCGGGGCCGGGCCCGCCAACGGCCCGGGGCGCCGTCGGGCACCCCGGGCCGTTGCCGGACATCGTCGCTCAGCCGGCCGTGATGGCGTCCACGGCCGTCTGGGCCTGCTGGCGCAGCGCGTCGGAGATCGGCGCGGAACCCGCGGCCTCGGCCGCGGCCTGCTGGCCCTCCTCGCTGATCACATACCCCATGAAGTCGGCCACCAGTCCGGCCGTCTCCTGGTCGTCGTACCGGACACAGCCGATGTGGTAGCTGACCAGCACGATCGGGTAGCTGCCCGACTCGGTGGTGTCGCGGGCCAGCTCGATGGCGAAGTCGTACTGACCCCGGCCCTGGACCCGCTCGGAGTTCTCGACGACCGCCGCGGCCGCCTCCGGGGTGGGGGCGACGAACTCCTCACCGACCCCGACGTTGGCCACGCCCAGGTCGCCGGCCTGGCTCTCGTCGGCGTAGCCGATGGTGCCGTTGCCGCCGCTGACGGCGCTGACGACGCCGGAGGTGCCCTGGGCGGCCTCGCCGCCGGCGACCGGCCAGTTGCCGTCCGGCTCGTGCGGCCACGCCTCACCGGCAGCAGCGGCCAGGTACTCGGTGAAGTTCTCGGTGGTGCCCGACTCGTCGGACCGGTTCACCGGGGTGATCGCCAGGTCGGGCAGCGTCACGCCCGGGTTGTCGGCGGCGATCGCCGGGTCGTTCCACGTGGTGATCTGCTGGTTGAAGATGCCGGCGATCACCTGGGGGGAGAGGTTGAGCTCGTCGACGCCCTCGAGGTTGTAGACGACCGCGATCGGCGAGATGTAGTTGGGCAGCTCGAAGACCTCACCGCCGCCGCAGCGCTCGGCGGCAGCGGTCAGCTCCTCCTCGTCGAGCGCGGCGTCGGAGCCGGCGAAGTCCACGCCACCGGCGAGGAACTGCTCACGGCCACCGCCGGAGCCCACCGGGTCGTAGTTCACGGTCACGCCCGGCTGCACGCCCGAGTAGCCGGCGCTCCACCCCTGCATGGCGGCCTGCTGGCTGCTGGCGCCGGCGCCGTCCAGGGCGCCGCTCAGCTCCGTGGCGCCGCCCGTGCCGGTGCTGCCGCCGCCACCGGCGCTCCCCTCGTTCGCCGCGCCGCAGGCGGTCAGCGCGAGGGTGCCGGCGAGCGCGGTCGAGAGGACGACGGCGCGCGACGTGGTGCTGAGCTTCAAGAAAGGGCCCTTCGACGGTGTGCCCAGGCCTTCCGCCGGGCAGCGCGGAACCAACGAGGACCGACGCTAGGGAGCCGAGGTGGCCGCCTCCCGGTGCACCGGTGAACGCGGGGTGAACGGCGGCCGAGGCTTGCGTCACGTCGTGTGGACCAGCTCACGTCCATCAGGTGAACCCGGGCGCGCCGACCAGCGCACCGGCCCCCGGGACCCCGTCCCGGGCCTGCGGAGGGTGGGGGAGGGGTGGTCCTCCCTCAGCGGGCGCGGCGCCAGGAGACGTCGACCGCGTGCCGGGTGAACCCGCTGTGCCCGTAGAGCGTCACCGCCGCGGTGTTGTCCTCCTCGACGTAGAGCAGCACCTGGCGCAGCCCGAGGCCGCGCAGGTGGGCCAGCCCCACGTCGGTGAGCGCGCGGCCCAGGCCCAGGCCCTGGGCGTCGGGGTCGATGCCGAGCACGTAGACCTCGCCGACCGCCTCCGGCCCCTCGTCGCCCGGCGGGTGCACCTTCGTCCAGTGCGACCCCAGCAGCCGGTCGCCGTCCCAGGCGAGGAAGAAGCCGGCCGGGTCGAACCACGGCTCGGCCTCGCGCAGCCGCAAGTCCTCGGCCGTCCAGTTGCCCTGTTCGGGGTGGGAGGCGAAGGCGCGGGCGTTGGTGCGCAACCAGGCCTGCTCGTCGCGGCCGGGCCGGAAGGTGCGCACCAGGACGCCCTCGGGCAGGCGCAGCCGGGGCTCGGGGTCGACGCCGGCCAGGTCGCGGCGCATCTGCAGCAGCACCCGGGCCCGTTCGTACCCGCGACGCCGCGCCAGCTCGGCCGATCCGGGCAGGTCGCCGTGGGCCCAGACCCGCAACGGGCGGTCGCCGGCCAGCTCCTCGAGGTGGGCCAGCAGCGTGCGGCCGACCCCCCGCCGGCGGGCGCCGGGGGCGACGACCAGCTCGGCCTCGGCGTCCCCGGTGCCGTTCCCGCCCTCGAACCGCGCGTAGCCGGTCAGCGTGCCGTCGGCGGCGGTGGCGAGCACGTCGCGACCGCCGGCCGGACCGCCGTGCTGCAGCCGCAGCTCGGCCTCCTCCGAGAGCGGGCGGACGCCGTCGGCCACGGTCGCCGCGCGTACCAGCGCGAGGACGGCGTCGACGTCGGCCGGGTCGAGCCGGTCGACGTCCCGGACGAGGGGGGCAGTGGACAGCGGGGGCCTCAGACCAGCTCGGTGTCGTTCTGCGCCCGGGCCTCGGCCTCGGCGCGCGCGGCGGCCGCGGTGGCGTCGGCGACCTGCTGGTCGAGCTTGTAGCCGACGTTGCGCACGGTGCCGATCAGCGCCTCGTGCTCGGTGCCGAGCTTGGCCCGCAGCCGGCGCACGTGGACGTCGACGGTGCGGGTGCCGCCGAAGTAGTCGTAGCCCCAGATCTCCTGGAGCAGCTGCGCGCGGGAGAAGACCCGGCCCGGGTGCTGGGCCAGGTACTTCAGCAGCTCGAACTCCTTGTAGGTCAGGTCGAGCGGCCGGCCGCGCAGCTTGGCCGAGTAGCTGTGCTCGTCGATCACCAGCTCGCCGGCCTGGGTCACGCCGCCGTCCGGCCCATCGGCGGGGGAGGTGGCGGCCAGCCGCCGGGCGGTGGCCCACTTCAGGCGGGCGTCGACCTCGGCCGGGCCGGCGGTGTCGAGCAGCACGTCGTCGATGCCCCAGTCGGCCGACAGCGCGACCAGGCCGCCCTCGGACAGGACGGCGACCAGCGCGGAGGCGACGCCGGTGGAGGACAGCAGGCTGCAGAGGGTGCGCGCCTGGATGAGGTCGTGTCGGGCGTCGACGAGGACCACGTCGCCGGAGTCGCCGTCGAGCAGGCTGGACAGCTCCGGCGCCACCACGCGGACGTGGTGTCCCAGCAGGCCGAGGGCGGGCAGCACCTCGGTCGTGGCCTGACGTGCGGCGGTCATGAGCACGAGTCGCATGACGTCTCCTCAGGGGAGCCGGGGACGACGGTCGTCGTCCGGGAGCCCACGACGGCGCTGTCGAAGAGACAGCAGGATAACCGACGTGATCCACCCGTCCCCGTCCCGGACCGGTCGCGACACGTGATCGTCTCCACGGACGACGGCGTGCGACCCGGCGACCGCGACACCCACCCCCCGCTCGTCGGGCGGATCGGGCGCCCGCTGTCTGCGACGATCGGATCGTGACGGCGACCGAGGCGGGACCCGGGCTCCCTGCCCGCGCGCGGCACCTGTCCACCGCCGTCGTCGTGGCCGTCGCGACGGCCCTGCTGGTCGGGCTGCCCGGGGTCGCGGGGGAGCCGGGCCGGCTGGTGGCGGTGGCCGTCCTGCAGGTGGCGCTGGTCGCGGCATGGGTGCCGGCGACCGGGATCCCCGGGCGGGCCGGCGCGCCGGCCCTCGGGCTCGCCGCGGCGGCCGGCGCGGACCTGCTGGTCGTGGTGCCCGAGCGGCCGGAGATCGGCGCGCTGCTCGCCGTCCCGGGTCTGGGCCTGCTCGCCGCGGTGCTGCACCAGATGCTGCGCCGGGCGCCGCGGTCCGACGTCGTCGGCTCGCTGGCCGGCGTCCTCCTGCTGGTCACCACGGTCGCCGCCCTGGCCGTCCTGCTGCTCCTGCCCGTCGCGGGCGACGGGACGGCCGCGGTCAGCCCCCTGCTCGTCGTCGGGACGACGCTGCTGGTGGGGTCCCTGGTCGACCTCCTGCTGCCCCGCCCGGTGGTCGCGGCCGGCGTGCCGCAGGGGGTGCCCGCGCTGGTGCTCGGTGTGCTGGCCGGTGCGGTCGTGGCGGTGGTCGGCTCCGGCGCCGACGACGTGGCCACGGTCCTCGGGGCGCTCGTCGCCGGCCTGGCGCTGGGCGCGGTCGCCGCGCTCACCGGGCTGGCCGCGGGCTACGTGGTCGCGGCGGGCCCGCGCCGGGCGTGGGCGGCGGCCCTGCTGCATGCGGTGCTGCCCTTCGCCGCGACCGCCCCCGTGGCGTTCTCCGTCCTGCTGCAGAAGGTCCTCTGAGGAGCCGGTCGTGCGTGCGCTCGTGGTGTTGCTGCTCCTGGCCGGCCTGGTCGTCGGCGCCGACCGGGTCGGTGAGGAGATCGCCGAGGACCAGGTGGCGCGGGTGGTGGCCGAGCGGGCCGGGCTCGCCGGCGCACCCGACCTGGAGTTCGAGGGCTTCCCGTTCCTCACCCAGGTGGTCAGCGGGCGGTACGAGGACGTGCGGGTCTCCCTGACCGGCGCCGACCTGGGTGAGCCCGAGGGCACCCGCGCCGACGTCTCGCTGCAGGGCGTGCACGTGGCGCTGTCCGACGTCCTGTCCGGATCGGTGCAGGAGGTGCCGGTGGAGCGGGTCGACGGCACCGCGACGCTGTCCTACGGCCTGCTCGCCGGCCAGCTGGGCCCGGGCACGATCCTGACGCGGGACGGCGACGGCCTGCGGGTGCAGCGCACCGTGGAGGTCGCCGGGGTGAGCGTGCCCCTGGCCGCCACGGGCACGGTCTCGCTCGACGGCGACACCGTGGTGGTCGACGTCGACGAGGCCTCCAGCGCCGGCGTCGACGTCCCGGGGTACCTCGTCGACCAGGTCAGCGACGCCCTGGACCTGCGCTACCGCATCCCGCCGCTGCCCTTCGGCCTGCAGGTCACCGGCGTCGCACCGGCCGACGACGGCGTGCGGGTGCGGGTCGAGGCGACCGACACGGTCCTGTCCGGCTGACCCGACCGCCCGGTCCCCCGATCGGGGGAGCCGGAACAGCCGGCGGGCCGGGCGGGTTGCTGCCCGGCGTGGACCCGATCGGAGCCGGCGTGCTGGGCGTCGCCCTCGCGCTGACGGCGATCGGGGCCTGGTGGCTGCGGAGGGGGGACGGCGCGGTGCGCGGAGCCGACGGCGAGCAGGAGCGGACGGCGACCGCCGTGCTCGAGGGCCTGGGTGTGCGCCCGGGTGACGCCGAGCTGACCGTCGTCCAGTTCTCGACGGCGTTCTGCGGGCCGTGCCGGGCGACCCGGGCGCGGCTGCGGCAGCTTCAGGCCACCCGGCCGGGGCTGGCGCACGTGGACGTCGACGCCGAGAGCCACCTCGACGCCGTCCGTGAGCTGGGCGTCCGGCGCACCCCGACGCTGTTCTACCTGGACCGTGCGGGCCGGCTGATCGGCCGCAGCAGCGGTGCCCCTCGGCCCGACGAACTCACCGCGCTGGTCGAGGCGCACGTCGCCCCGGCCCGTGCCCGGGACGGGCGTGGACTGTGATCCGTTACCCTCGCGCCGTGGGCATCCTGCTGACCAGCCGCCGCACAGTGGACCTGTGCCGCGTCGGCAGCTGCCTGTGTCCGGCCTCCTAGGGCGAGCCCAGCCTCGTCCCGACGTGCCCTGACCGCCGTCCGGAAGCCCCCTGCCCCCATGCCCCCAGCACACCCGCCGACCGGCCGCGAGGTCGACGTCCGGGGTCCGCGCGCCGCCGCGTGGGTCACCAGCGCCGTCCTCGCCATCGCCCTGCTGACCGGCAGCGGCGTCCTGGTCGCCCTCCAGGCCGCCGTCTTCGCCGTCGGTGCGTCCGCCGGGCTGCGGTACGCCCCCTACGGGGTGCTGTTCCGCGTCCTCGTCGCCCCGCGGCTGGGCCCGGTCCGCGAGCGGGAGCCCGAGGCGCCGGCGCGCTTCGCCCAGCTCGTCGGCCTCGTCTTCGCCGTCGTCGGCGCCGCCGGGTACCTGTCCGGCACGCCGCTCGTCGGCGCCGTCGCGACCGGCCTCGCGCTGGTGGCGGCCCTGCTCAACGCGGCCACGGGCTTCTGCCTCGGCTGCGAGCTGTACCTGACCGTCCGCCGGGTTCGTCCCGCGCGCACCACCTGACCGCACACCCACCACAGGAGGGACCACCCCCCATGAGCCGCAACGACGTGCTCGTCTCCGCCGACTGGGCCCAGGAGAACATCGGCGCCCCCGGCATCGTCTTCGTCGAGGTCGACGAGGACACCAGCGCCTACGACAAGGGCCACATCGAGGGCGCGGTCAAGCTGGACTGGAAGACCGACCTGCAGGACCCGCTGCGCCGCGACTTCGTGAGCAAGGAGCAGTTCGAGCAGCTGCTGTCGGAGAAGGGCATCAGCAACGACGACACCGTCGTGCTCTACGGCGGCAACAACAACTGGTTCGCCGCCTACGCCTACTGGTACTTCAAGCTCTACGGCCACGACCAGGTCAAGCTGATCGACGGCGGCCGCAAGAAGTGGGAGCTCGACAGCCGCCCGCTGTCGCCAGACACCGTCGAGCGCCCGGCCACCCAGTACCAGGCCAAGGACCCCGACACCTCCATCCGCGCCTTCCGCGACGAGGTCGTCGCTGCGATCGGCCAGAAGAACCTGGTCGACGTCCGCTCGCCCGACGAGTTCGCCGGCAAGCTGGTCGCGCCCGCGCACCTGCCGCAGGAGGGCGCGCAGCGCCCCGGCCACATCCCCACCGCGGTGAACGTGCCGTGGAGCAAGGCGGCCAACGAGGACGGCACCTTCAAGAGCGACGAGGAGCTGGCCAAGCTCTACGCCGAGGCCGGCCTCGACACCGGCAAGGACACCATCGCCTACTGCCGGATCGGCGAGCGCTCGAGCCACACCTGGTTCGTGCTGCGCGAGCTGCTCGGTCACCAGAACGTCAAGAACTACGACGGCTCCTGGACCGAGTACGGCTCCCTCGTCGGCGTCCCGATCGAGAAGGGGGCCTGAGCATGTGCGGCGCTCCCAAGCAGGGCGGCGCGCTGGCCGGCGTGGACCTGACGACCCAGACGGTCATCCAGGGCCAGGTCTGGCACGACGGCGCCCCCGTCGCCGGCGCCTACGTCCGGCTGCTCGACTCGACCGACGAGTTCACCGCCGAGGTGGTCACCAGCCCGGAGGGCGAGTTCCGCTTCTTCGCCGCCCCGGGTGAGTGGAAGCTGCGCTCCCTGGCCCCGGTCGGCAGGGGCGAGCGCGTCCTCACCGCCGACGTCGGCCTCAACGAGACCACCGTCGCCATCGCATAAGGACCCCCCGCCCCCCGCCACGAGCGAGCTCGCGGCGGGACCCTGCAGCGGGACCGCCCACGACAGCGCCCCTCTCGCACGAGCGAGAGGGGCGCTGTCGTGCCCGGGGTCTAGTCCACGCCGGGTGGGAGGCGGTTGGGGCCGGCCTCGGGTGGCCGCGGACGGTCCTCCGGATGCGCGCGGACGGCCACGATCGCGACGTCGTCGGCCCCGTCCACCGGCAGCATCCGCTCGAGGAGCGTGTCGCACAGCTCCTCCAGCGACGTCTCGCCGAGGTCGCGCAGCACCTCCCGCATCGTCGCCAGCCCCTCGTCCAGGTCGGCGTCCCGGCGCTCGACCAGGCCGTCGGTGACCAGCAGCAGGGTGTACCCGTCGCCCAGCTCGGCGGTGTGGTCGGTGCGCGGTGCGTCGGGGTCGATGCCGAGCATCAGCTCGGGGCGGGTCTCGAGCAGCGTGGTCGAGCCGTCGGGGGCGAGCAGCACCGGCGGGAGGTGCCCGGCGTTGCTCCAGCGCAGCATGCGGGTGCCGGCCACGGGCACGTCCGGGTGCCGCTCGACGCGGGTGAGGACGACGGTCGCCATCGTGCTCACCGCGAGCCCGCGCGCCACGTGCTCGGCCCGGGACAGCGTCGCCGACGGTGGCTCGTCGTTGTCGTAGGCGAGCGCCCGCAGCAGGCCGCGCAGCTGGCCCATCGCCGCGGCGGCGTCGCTGTCGTGTCCGACGACGTCCCCGATCACCAGCATCGTCGCGCCGTCGGGCTGGAGGAACGCGTCGTACCAGTCGCCGCCGACCTGCGCCCCGTGCGCGGCCGGGTGGTACCGCACGGCGACCTGCAGGTGGTCGGGCTCCGGCGGTGGGGTCAGCAGCGCCTGCTGCAGCCGGTCGGACAGTGCGCGCTGCTCGGCGGCCCGCTCGGTCACCCGCCGCAGCTCCGCGGCCTGGCGCCGGGCGGCCAACCGGTCGGTCAGGTCGCGGAAGGACACCACCACGCCGGTCACCGCGCCGTCCTCTACCGTCGGGACCGCGATCAGCTCGACCGGCACGGGGGTGCCGTCGCGGTGCCAGAAGACCTCGTGCTCGGCGGTGACCGTCCGGCCGCTCCGCAGCGCGGCCCAGACCGGGCACTCGTGCTTCGGGTACGGGGAGCCGTCGGGCCGGCGCCCGTGGATCACCGCGTGCTGGTCGCGCCCCAGCTGCTCCTCGGCGGCGAGCCCGGTCATCCGCACCGCCGCCGGGTTGACGAACTCGACGCGCCCGTCGGCGTCCAAGCCGTAGATGCCGTCGGCGACGTTGGCCAGGACGCGCTCGTACCGGGCGAGGGTCCGGGAGAGCAGGGCCTCCACGTCTGAGCGGAGCGTGCCGCCCCCACCGTTGCCGAGCATCCCCACGATCCCGTCACCTCCCTCGCGTCCGGACCGGTACCGCTGCGGTCCACCAGCCTGCCGTACCAGGATCGGCTGTCCACCAGGACGTCGCCGACCGGCCCGCGCACCCGTGCGGACGGGACGGCGGCGAGGGCCGGGACGACGGCCGTCGCGAGCACGCCACGCCACCGCCGCGGGATGCGGCGGTGGCGTGGCGTGGCGGACGCCGGTCCGGCGCGCCTCCGACCGGACTCGGCCCTGCTCCTCGCCGGGGCGCGGTGCCGGAGCCGGACCTGCCGACGTGCCCGCGCCGCGTCGGCGAGCTGCCGGGCAGCGACCACCGTCGCGGGCTCGTCGCCGCCCGGCGTCTGCTACGGGTGCATCAGGCGACCCGCAGCGAGGACGGGTCGGCGGCGAGCCTGGTCCTCGACCGGAGCACCCGGACGACCGCGGCGCACGCCGCCCACACCAGCAGCACCGCGACCGGCAGCACCCCGAGCGCAGCCAGGAAGAGCGGGCTCGACAGGATCAGCGGGGTCGGGTAGACGACGGCGCCCACCAGAACACCGGCGGCCATCGGCGTCACGGTGACCACCTGGAGGCGGCGCCGCTGCACTCGGTCCAGCGTGGCCGGGGAGGCACCGAGCGCGGCGGTCGAGGCCAGCGCCCGGCGCGTGGTCACCAGGTCGTCGGCCGCCGCCAGGGTCATCGCCGCGATCGCCACCAGCACGGCGAGGAACGCCGCGGTGGCGGTGAGCGCGAGGCCCGGGAGGTGTCCGGACAAGCCCCCGTAGCCGTCGCCCGTGAGCAGGACGGCGGTGAGCACCGACGCGATGCCGAGTGCGATCCCGGCGACGAACACCGAGCCGGCGGTCCGGCCGGCCGGCCCGCTCAGAGCGCGCAGCCCGGCGGCGGCCAGGACGTCCACCGCCCGGCCGCTGCGCGTCAGCCGTCGCGCTCGCCAGCCGACCCACGCCGAGCCGGCGGTCAGCACGGCGACGAGGAACAGGAGCAGTGCGCCGCCGAGCAGCGCGACCGAGGTGGCGGGACCCGCGCTCCTGGTCTGCAGGGCGGCCGCGATGGCGACGACCGCGAGCACCAGCCCGGCCAGCCGCCACCGCAGGCGGACGCCGCGCCGGCGCCGCGCGCGGGTCGACCAGGCGCCGGCGGCGGCCGCGACCAACCCGGTGAGCACCGCGACGGCCGGCCAGCCGAGGACGTCAGCCGGGCCGAGCGGGGGCAGCAGCCGGGCGGACGGCGGGACGGCGGCGCCCAGGACGAGCCACAGCAGGACGTAGAGCGGACCGGCCAGCAGCCCGCCGACGAGCCCGGGAGCGCCGGCATCCACCGCGGCGAGGCGGCGCAGGTCGGCCGGTGCGGCGCCGACCAGGCGCAGGGCGTGCAGGGTGGCCGCCCGTCGCGCGCTGCCGGTGTTGAGTGCCTGCCAGACCAGCGCCAGGGCCGGCACCACGAGCAGCACCAGCCCGGTGAGCACGCCGGGCTGGAGCCCGGCCTCGGTCACCAGCGGGGAGAGCCGGGGGTCGGGGGTCGGGAGGACCCCGTTGGGCTCCGTGCGCCACGACACCGTGGGGACGCGCAGGACGGCGAGGGCGGCCAGGACCAGCGCGCCCGCCACGGCGGCGCCGACGGCGACCAGCCGGCCTCGCGTGCGCGAGGCGGCGGACCGCGGCCGGGCGAGGAGCCAGACGGTCGTCGTCCTCACGAGAGGGCCACCTCGTGCACGACGGATCCCTGGCGCAGCCGGACCTCGCGGTCGGCACGGGCGGCGACCGCGTTGTCGTGGCTGACCAGCACGACCGAGCCGCCGGCCTGCGTCGTGGTGGTGACCAGGAGGTCGAGCAGCTGCCGGCCGGTCACGGTGTCCAGGCTCGCGGTGGGCTCGTCGGCGAGCAGCAGCAGCGGGCCGGCCACCAGTGCCCGGGCGGCCGCGGCCAGCTGCGCCTGCCCGCCGGAGAGGTCGTTCGGCAGCGCCGTGGGCGGCACGTCCAGGCCGACCCGGTCGAGCCACCCGGCGGCGGCGGCGCGGGCCTCGCGCGGCGCATGGCCCTCCAGCAGCAGCGGGAGCGCGACGTTGTCCAGCACCGGGAGGTCGGGCACCAGCTGACCGAACTGCAGCACGATGCCCACCGAACGCCGCCGGATCCTCGCCCGTGTCGCCTCGTCGGCGTCGGCGAGGTCTGCGCCGGCCAGCACGACCCGGCCACTCTGGGCGCGCAGCACCCCGGCGGCGAGCATGAGCAGCGTGGACTTGCCGCACCCGCTGGGGCCGGTCACCGCGACGACCTCGCCGGGTGCGACGGCCAGCGAGACGTCCCGCAGCGCCTGGGTCCTCCCGTAGGCGTGGCTGACCCCGAACAGTTCGACCGTGCTCGTGCTCATGAGCTCTTCCTCTCGGCGTGGGTGCGGAGGGCCTGCTGGTCGTCGGAGGACGGCAGCAGATCGGTGGCCAGCTCGAGCCAGCGCAGGTCGGCGTCGAGGTGGGCGATGAGGTGTTCGCGGACGAGTCGCTCCGCCGCGCCGGTGCCGGGTGGGGTCCGCTGCAGCTCACGCATGCGACGCAGGTGGGCGGCCCGCTGGCGGCTGACGAAGCCCTGCACGTCGATGCCGGTGTGCAGGGCGGCGACCGTCTTGCGCACGATCTCCTCCGCACCGGACCCGGTGGCGGAGGCCGGCTCGGCCAGCCACGCGCGCAGTCGCCGCTCGCCGTCCTCGGTCAGTGCGTAGACCGTCCGCTCGGGACCGCCGTCGGTGCGGGTCTCCACCACCTCGGCCAGGCCGTCACGCTGCAGGCGCGCCAGCGTCGCGTACACCTGGCCGAACGCGAGGGGGCGGCTGTCGGGGAACCACGCGTCGTGCTCGTGCTTGATGTCGTAGCCGTGTCGTGGCGCGCCGGCGAGCAGCGCCAGGTGGAGCTCGGTCATCGACATGGGAGCTGTCTACACCACGAGTAGACACCAAGTGAATAGCCGACCGTGCAACTCCCCGGCGGGGCCGCGCGGACCGCGTCAGAGGCCGACGAGCGTGACCAGCTCACCCATGGCGGCCTCGAACCAGCGGTCCGTGTCCACCACCGACCCGACGAGGTGCCCGAAGAGCTCGAAGCTGACGGTCCCGTAGAGCGAGCTCCAGGCGAGCAGCGCGCGCACCCGGACGGCGTCGTCGATCGCGGGGTGCTCCCCGCCGAGGACGGCGGCCGTCTCGGCGCTCACCAGCTCCGGGTCCCGGTCGGCCCCGGCGGCCTCCGGCAGGACGCCGCTGCGGGCCGCGGCGCCGAGGATCCGGCCCAGGACCACGCCCACCCGCGCGGCTGCCGGGACGGTGTCCCGCGGAGCCGCGTAGCCGGGCACGGGTGAGCCGTAGAGCAGCGCGTACTCGTGCGGGTGCGCCCGAGCCCACGACCGGACGGCGCGGCACACCGCCAGCCAGCGTTCCCGCGGCGCCGCGCCCGGGTCGTCGGCGGCCTCCGCGGCGGTCCCCAGGGCGTCGTAGCCGTCGGTGATCAGGCGGGTCAGCAGGTCGTCGCGGCTGGCGAAGTAGCGGTAGACGGCCGACGAGGCCATGCCCACCTCGCGCGCGACCGCCCGCAGCGAGAGCCCGGCCGCCCCCACCTCGGCCAACTGTCGCCGGGCGACGGCGGTGATCTCGGCGGTCACCTCGGCGCGGACGCGGTCACGGACGGTGGGCGGCACGCGGCCGATCCTCCCCGTTGTGATCGATGCACGCAAACGAGAGCACTGCTCTTGACCGGCCGTGGGCGTCGTGCGAGCGTTGTCCTCATCCGAGAGCGGTGCTCTCGCCGGACCTCGAGGAGGAGTCATGGCACTGCACGTGGTCGTGGGCAAGGGCCCGGTCGGGACGACGACCGCCGACCTGCTCGCTGCCCAGGGGCACCGCGTCCGGGTGCTGTCGCGCAGCGGGGGGACGTCGACCGACGCCGTCGAGCACCGGCGGGTGGACGCGGCCGACCCGGACGCCCTCGCCGCGGCCGCACACGGCGCGGCGGCGCTCTACAACGCGGTGAACCCGGCCTACCACCGCTGGGCGACCGACTGGCCGCCGGTCGCCACCGCGCTGCTCACCGCGGCCGAGCGGACGGGCGCGGTGCTGGTCACGATGTCCAACCTGTACGTCTACGGCGCCCCGACCGGCCCGATGAGCCCCGACAGCCCGCTGGCCGCCACCGACCGCAAGGGGCGGGTGCGCATCGCGATGTGGCGGGAGGCGCTGGCCGCGCACGAGGCCGGCCGGGTGCGGGTGACCGAGGCCCGTGCCGCGGACTTCGTGGGCCCGCAGGTGCCGGCCGAGCACTCCCACCTCGTCCGGCAGCTGCCCGCGCTGCGCCGCGGTCGCCGGGCCTGGGTGGTCGGCGACCCCGACGTCCTCCGCAGCTGGGCGTACCTGCCCGACGTCGCGGCGACGCTGGCCACGCTGGGGACCGACGAGCGGGCGCTCGGCCGGGCCTGGCACGTGCCGAGCGCACCCCCGCGTTCGCAGCGGCAGGCGCTGGCCGACCTGGCGGCGGCCCTCGGTGCGCCACCGGCCCGGGTGGGCCGGATCCCGTGGTCCGTCCTGCGCGCGATCGGGCTGGTGTCGCCGATGCTGCGCGAGGTCGTCGACGTCCGGCACCAGTTCGACCGGGAGTACGTGATCGACGCGTCGGCGACGACCGCCACCTTCGGGCTGGCACCCACGCCGTGGGACGAGGTGGTGGCCGCGACGGCGGGGGCGGTGCCGGCGACCGTCTGATGGAGGACCCCGTCCTCCCCGTCCTCCGCGCGCTCAGGACGGTGCCCTGGACGGGACCGTTCCAGCACGTCACCCGGCAGCCCTACGGTGGAGCGCATGGTCTCCGCCTGGGTCCTCGTCGTCCTGACGTCGCTCGCGGCGCTCGGCTGCGGCTTCGGCGCCGCCCGGCTCGCCCGCCGTCCGCGGGAGGCGCGACGGTGACCGGCGACACCGAGCTGCCGGTCTCCGACACCGTCGACGTCCGCTCGGGACCGGAGGTCTCCGAGGAGCTGCTCGCCGTCCTGCCGCTGCTCGGCGAGTGGCACGGCGAGGGGCAGGCCGCGGGTCCGGCGGGCGACCACCGCTTCGGCCAGTGGATCCGGTTCAGCCACGACGGCCGCGGCTTCCTCGCCTACGACTCCCGCACCTGGCGGCTCACCGACGACGGCCAGGTGGTCGGGCCGGCGGTCCGGGAGGCCGGCTTCTGGCGGCCCCGCGGCGGGGACGACGTCGAGCTGCTGGTCACCAGCCCCGACGGGCTGGTCGAGCTCTACGTGGGCCGGGCCCGGACGACGACCAGCTGGGAGCTGAGCACCGACGTCCTCGCCCGCACACCCGACGCCCCCGAGGTGTCCCGCGCCGTGCGGCTCTACGGCATCGTCGAGGGTGCGCTCATGTACGCGATCGACCGTGCCGCGGGCGACGAGCCGCTGCGGCCCACCATGTCCGCCCGGCTGGAGCGCCTCCGGTGAGCGGCACGCTCGACTCCTCCGCCCACCCCGCCGCTCCCCGCCAGGTCGCCGACCGGTACGTCGACGCGGTCTGCGAGCTCGACCCGATCGTGGCCACCTCGCTGGGCACCCGCCCCGGCGACGACCGGCTGCCCGACCCCAGCCCCGCCGGGCTGGAGGCCGAGGCCCAGCTGGCCCGCGACACCCTCACCGAGCTGGACCGCGTGCTGGCGGCCGACCCGTCCCTGGACGACGACCCGGTCGAGCGGCGCTGCGCCCGGCTGCTGCGCGAGCGGCTGGGCGCCGAGCTGGACGGGCACGAGGCCGGGGAGGGGCTGCGGGCGCTGTCCAACCTGTTCAGCCCGGTGCACTCGATCCGGCAGGTCTTCCTGCTCATGCCGACGTCCTCGGCGGAGGACTGGGCGGTCGTCGCCCGCCGGATGGCCCGCGTCCCCGAGGCGTACCGCGGCTTCCGCGCGTCGCTCGAGGAGGGCGCCCGGCGCGGGCTGCTGGTGGCCCCGCGCCAGGTCTCGACCGTGGTGGAGCAGCTCGGCGAGTGGCTGGCCGGGCCGTTCTTCGGCGGGTTCGCCGCGGGCGGACCGGACGCGCTCCGCGGTGAGCTGGACGCTGCCGCGCAGGCCGCCGACGGTGCGGTGGCCGAGGTGCGCGACTTCCTCCGCGACGTCTACCTGCCGCAGGTGGACGGGACGCCGGACGCCGTCGGCCGCGACCGCTACGCCCTGGCCGCCCGCCGCTGGACCGGCTCGGACCTCGGTGCCGGCGAGGGTCTGGAGGAGGCCTACACCTGGGGCTGGGCCGAGCACCGGCGGATCCTCGCCGAGCAGCGGGCCGAGGCCGAGCGGGTCGTGCCCGGCGGAACCCCGATGGAGGCCATGCGCTGGCTGGACGTGCACGGTCCCGCCGTCGACGGCGTCGAGACGATCCGCGAACGGCTGCAGGCGATGATGGACGAGGCGATCGAGGCCCTCGACGGCGTCCACTTCGACCTCGCCGAGCCGGTCCGCCGGGTCGAGGCGATGATCGCGCCCCCGGGCAGCGCAGCCGCGCCCTACTACACGCGGCCGGCGCACGACTTCTCCCGCCCGGGCCGCACCTGGCTGCCGACCATGGGCCGGGAGCGCTTCCCGCTCTGGGACCTGACCTCGATCTGGTACCACGAGGGCGTCCCGGGCCACCACCTGCAGCTGGCCCAGTGGGCGTACGTGTCCGGGCAGCTGTCGACGTACCAGACGTCGCTGGGCTCGGTCGGCGCGAACGTCGAGGGCTGGGCGCTCTACGCCGAGCGGCTCATGGACGAGCTCGGGTACTTCGCCGACCCGGGTACGCGGCTGGGCTTCCTCGACGCCCAGCAGCTGCGGGCGGTACGGGTGGTCATCGACATCGGCGTGCACCTCGGCCTGCCGGTCCCGGACGACGCCGACGGGACCCTCGCCGACTCCCGCGGCCGGCCGTGGACGCCGGAGCTCGCCCGCGCCTTCCTCGGCGAGCACAGCGGCGCCACGCCGGCCTTCCTCGACAGCGAGCTGGTCCGCTACCTCGGGCTGCCCGGGCAGGCGATCAGCTACAAGCTCGGCGAGCGCGCCTGGCTGGACGGTCGCGCGGCGGCGCAGCGGGCGCGGGGCGGGGCCTTCGACCGCAAGGCGTGGCACATGGCCGCGCTCTCGCAGGGCTCGCTGGGGCTCGACGACCTGGCCGCGGAGCTCGCCGTCCTCTGAGGGAGGACCCCGTCCCCCCACCCGTCGCAGGCTCAGGGCGGTGCCCCGGACGGGGCCGTTCCAGCACGTCACCTGGCTCGGCGCGGGCCCAGGGAGGGTGGCCGTTCCAGCACGTCACCGGCCGGCAGCGCGGTCATCGCTCAGTCGCGCGGCGGGATGGGGTTGACCGGGTCGGTGTCGTGGCCCACCGGGTCGTCCGGGGAGGCCGGGTGCGCCTCCAACAGGGAGCCCAGGAGGGCGTCGACCGCGCCGGCCGGCCCGCCGACGTAGGTGCTCATCAGGGTGGGGTCGGTGGCGACGAACCAGGCACGGTCGGCCGGCCACCACACGGCGGCGCTCTGCTCCTGCGGCTCGGGCGCGAAGTTGGCCGCGGCCAGCGTGACCGGCCCGCGGCGCAGCAGGAGGTCGCAGGCCGGCAGCGTCAGGTGCGGGCGGCCGTCGTGCGCGTCGTCGCACCAGCCGAACCAGCACTCCTGCGGCGTGGTCGTCCACGGGGCGAGCAGGTCGGCCAGCGCGGCGGCCACGGAGGCGGGCAGGTGGCCCTCGGCCGGGCTGTCGTTCCAGAGCTCGGGCTGGTCGTCCTCGCCGACGTACTCCCACGACCCGGTGATCGCCGGCCACTGCATCAGCCGGTGCGCGGTGGTGCCGTTGTGGGCCGCGACCTGGTCCCAGCGGACCTCGACGTCCTCGTCGCCGGCGTAGCGCACGGCGGGGTGCAGCACCCGGGCGTAGGCCTCGAACACCGGCGGCACCAGGGAGGCGACGGTGCGGTCGCGCCGGAGGGCGGCGGCGACCCACGCGCCGGGGGAGTTCCCGGTGCCGGCGGAGCGGCCGGTCGACAGCGCGGGCCTCCCGGGAAACGGACAACCCCCGGGCTGCTCCGCGGCGCCCAGCCCTCCGAGGAGGGGAGCAGCACGCGGGCCGGCTGGACAAATGCCGGCGGCCCGGGGGTCGGGTGACTGTCCGGTTCTCGCTCGCCGCCGTACGACGGACGGGCGATCTGCCGTCGCTCAGACTGTCGTCTGAACGGGCGGCCCATCTGGACGGCGGCTAGCGGACAGCCACCTCACGAGTCCGATAAGCATGCAAGTTACGGACCACCTCCTCTCTCGTGTACCTCGACGGTACGTCCCTCCCGGGAGGTCGGCAACGCGCTTTTTCAGCCCTCGGCGGAACCGCCGGGGGCGCGCCCGGGCGGGGGCGCCCCCTCCCGGTGCGGCCGGTGCTCGGCGCGGTCGTCGACCGTCTCGCGCTGGTACACGTCCGGGACGCCGTCCCGGTCGACGTCGGCCCGCTCGTCCTCGTAGATGCGCTTGTAGCGGCGGTTGCGCAGCCGCAGCACGACCGTGGCCAGCAGGGCGGCGAGCAGGGTGCCGGTCAGGATGCCGACCTTCGCGTGGTCGTAGGTCGCCGTGCCCAGGCCGAAGGCCAGCTCCGTGATGAGCAGGGAGACGGTGAACCCGATCCCGCCGAGCAGGGACAGGCCGACGACGTCGGGCCAGCCGAGGTTCTCGTCGAGCTCGGCCCGGGTGAAGCGCGAGACCAGCCAGGTGGCCCCCGTGATCCCGATCGTCTTGCCGAGCACCAGCCCGAGGGTGATGCCGACGGCGACGCTGTCGGTGACCGACGCGGTCAGGCCCGAGAGCCCGCCGACCGCGACACCCGCGGAGAAGAACGCGAACACCGGGACGGCGACGCCCGCCGAGATCGGCCGGAACCGGTGCTCGAGGTGCTCGGCGAGACCCGGCCCGGCCTCCGGCCCCCCGGCAGCCGCGCTGCGCACCACCGGGACGGTGAAGGCGAGCAGCACCCCGGCGACCGTGGCGTGCACCCCGGACTCGTGCACCAGCACCCAGGTCGCCAGTGCGAGGGGGAGGAGCAGCCACCAGGAGCGGATCCGCTTCTGCACGAGGAGGCCGAAGAACGCCAGCGGGACCAGCGCCAGCAGGAGCGGGACCACCGCCAGGTCACTCGTGTAGAAGACCGCGATCACCACGATGGCGAGCAGGTCGTCGACGACCGCGAGGGTCAGCAGGAAGGTGCGCAACGCCGCGGGCAGGTGCGTGCTGATCACGGCCAGGACGGCGAGCGCGAAGGCGATGTCGGTCGCGGACGGGATGGCCCAGCCGCGCAGCGCGTCGTCGTCCCGGCCGAGGTTGAGCAGCACGAAGATCAGGGCCGGCACGGCCATGCCGCCGACGGCGGCGGCGATCGGCAGCGCGGCGCGGCGCGGCTCGCGCAGGTCGCCGGCGACGAACTCCCGCTTCAGCTCCAGTCCCGCGACGAAGAAGAAGACCGCGAGGAGCCCGTCGGCCGCCCACGTGCCGAGCGACAGGTCGAGGTGCAGGGACGCCGGACCGACCCGGGTGTCGCGCAGCGTCTCGTAGGCCGTGCCCCACGGGGAGTTGGCCCAGACCAGCGCGATGGCCGCAGCGGCCAGCAGCAGGGCCCCACCGACGGTCTCCTTGCGGAGGATGTCGGCGATCCGGCGGGTCTCGGCCCAGGACCCACGGCCGAGGAGGGGTGCGCGGGTGGAGGGACTCACGGGGCGGCTCCAGTGGGGTCGTCGACAGAGGACCTGCCGACCAGACTTCCCGGCGCACCTGCCGGACGACCCTACCGGCGACCCGCCGCGGGCGCCGTCCCGCGGATCCCCGCTCCGTACAGTGGGCGCCGTGACCCACCGCGCTGCACGACCGTCCGGGAGCGGCCGGTGAGGCTCACCGAGCTGGCCGGGCGCCGGGTCGGCGTCTGGGGTCACGGACGCGAGGGCCGCGCCGCGGTGCGCGCCGCGCTGACCGCCGGTGCGGCGCGGGTCGTGGTCGTCGACGCCGTCCCGCCGACGGACCTGCCGCCGGGCGTGCGGGCCGGCAGCGACGTCGCCGAGCTCGCCGGCTGCGACGTGGTGTTCCGCTCGCCGGGCATCAGCCCCTACCGCGAGGACGCCCGCGCGCTGGCCGCCCGGACCACCCTCGCCTCCGGCACCGGCGTGGCCCTGGCCGAGTTCGCCGCCCGCGACGTGCCGACGCTCTGCGTCACCGGCACCAAGGGCAAGAGCACCACCAGCGCGCTGGCCGCCGTCGTGCTGACCGCGGCCGGCCGGCCGGCGGTGCACGCCGGCAACATCGGCACCCCGCTGCTCGACGTCCTGCTCGACGACGCCGTCGGGGACGGCACCTCGCTGGTCGTCGAGATCTCCAGCTACCAGGCGGCCGCGGTCGAGGGCTGGTCCGGCTGGGGTGCGGTCACCTCGCTGGCCCCCGAGCACCTGGACTGGCACGGCGACGTCGCGACGTACTACCGGGACAAGCTGCACGTCTTCGCCGCCTGCGGGCCCGGCTCGGTGGTCGTCAGCCCCCAGGCCCGGCCGGTCGCCGAGCAGCACCTCGACCCGGCGGTGCTGGTCGACCCGGCCGACGTCGTCCCCGAGGCGCGGCTGGCCGGGTTCCCGCTCCAGCGCCTCTCGGGCGTGCACAACGTCGCCAACCTGCACGTCGCGCTGGCCGCCTGCGTGCGGATGGGCGTGGACCTCGACCGGTCCGCCGAGGCCGTCCGCGCCGCCGTCGCCGGCTTCCGGGCGCTGCCGCACCGGCTCTCGCCGGTGGCCACGCGGAACGGCGTCACGTTCGTCGACGACGCGCTGAGCACCACCCCGGTGTCGGTGCGCGCGGCGATCGACGCCTTCGCCGGGCAGCAGGTCACGCTCATCGCCGGCGGGCAGGACCGCGGGCTGGACTACACCGACCTGGCCGCGGCGGTCGTCGCCCGCGGCGGCACGGTGCAGGTGCTGACGATCCCGGACACCGGCGCCCGCTTCGCCGCCGACATCCGCGCCGCCGCGGCCGCCGCGGGCGTCGACGCGCCGGTCACCGAGACCGGCTCCCTGGCCGACGCCGTCGCCGAGGCGCTCCGGACCGCCCGACCCGGCGGCCTGGTGCTGCTCTCGCCGGGCGCGCCCAGCTACAACCGCTTCCGCAACTACGAGGAGTTGGCACGCACCTATGAGCAGATCCTCCTCGACGCCGGAGCGTCGCGTGTCTGAGGGGCAGGGCGCGTCCGACGCCTTCGTCGTCGCCGGCCGCTCCCTCGACCCCGCCACCGGCGAGGCCGCCTTCACCTACCGGCTGGCCGGTGACGAGTTCACCGAGCGGCTCACCCTGGACGCGGACCTGCTGGGCGGTGCCGACCCGGCGCGGGTGGACGCCGCGCTGGACCTGGTCCACCTGGTCATGGGCACCAGCTACTACAAGCTGCGGGCGCCGGGCCGGGTCGTCGTCGAGCGGCCGGTGACCAAGGCCCAGGCCGCCGTCGCCGAGGCTGCGTACACGCACGGGCTGGGCGAGTTCGCCGCGGTCAACCGGCTGCCGGTGCCGCACGAGGTCGCCTTCGACCTGGAGCTGACGGACGACCTGCCCGCGCCGGTGGAGGGCGGCGGGCGGCAGGCGCTGCTGCCGGTCGGCGGCGGCAAGGACTCCGCCCTGGCGCTGGTCGTGGTCACCCCGGCCACCGCGCTCGCGGTCAACCCGACCGACGCCCAGCGCGACGTGGCCCGGGCCGCCGGGGTGCCGCTCATCGGCGTCCGCCGCCGGCTGGACCCGCTGCTGGGCGAGCGCACGCGGGCCGGGGGCCTCAACGGGCACGTGCCGGTCACCGCGATCAACTCAGGCGTAGCCACGTTGGTCGCCGTCCTCGGCGGGTTCGACCCGGTCGTCTTCGCCAACGAGCGGTCGGCCGACGAGGAGACCCTGACGGTCAACGGCGCGCGGGTGAACCACCAGTACTCGAAGTCCTACGAGTTCGAGCGGCTGTTCGCCGCGGCGGCGGCCGAGGTCGGCGTGGGCTACTTCAGCCTGACCCGGCAGCTCTCGGAGCTGGCCACGGTCGCGGCGGTGGCGGCCCTGCCGGACCTGCGCGGCGAGATCCTCAGCTGCAACCGCAGCTACACGCAGGCGCACATGGGCGGGCAGGCCACGCAGCGCTGGTGCCTGCACTGCGACAAGTGCCTGTTCACCTTCCTCTGCTTCGCGGCCTTCCTGACCCCGGAGGAGGCCCGGGCGATGTTCGGCGGCGACCCGCTGGCCGACCTCTCCCTGGTCGACGGCTTCCGGCGGCTGTGGGCCACGGAGAAGCCGTTCGACTGCGTGGGGGAGCGGGCCGAGAGCGCCGCCGCGATGGCCCACCTGGCGCGCAGCAGCGCGTGGGGCGGGCACGCCGTCGTCCGTGCGCTGGGTGAGGAGGCGGCCTCGTTCGCCGCGGTCACCGGCGCGACCGTCGAGGGCTTCCTGCCGCCGCGCGGCGAGCACTCGGTGCCCGACCGGTACCTGGCCTCGCTGCAGCGGGCGCTCGCGGAGGCCCGCCCGCCGGTGCGGTGAGCGCCGCGCTCGCGGACGTCGAGCGGGCGCTGCTGCGCCCCGGCGCCCGCGACGTCACCGGGCTGGCCGCCGCCGTCCCCGGGCAGCTCGCCCGGCTGGCCGCGGAGCTCGTCGCCGCCGGTCGCGCCGGCAGCCGGGTCGGCCTGGTCACCGGCGTGCACATCGCCTGGGCGCCCACGCCGGCGGCCGAGACCGACGGGCCGGTGGGCACCGCCGTCCTGGCCGCCGCGCTGACCGAGCTCGGTGCCGAACCGGTGGTGCTCACCGACGAGCCGTGCGCGCGGGTGACCGCCGCCTGCCTGGACGTGCTCGGCGCCGGGCGCCCGGAGGTGCTGCCGGCGTCCGCGGACGAGGTGCGGGTGCGGGACCGGGTGGCCGTCCTGGGCCTGTCCCACCTGGTCGCGGTGGAGCGGCTCGGGCCGAACGCCGACGGGCGGGTGCTGACGATGCGCGGCTTCGACGTCACCGGCTCCACCGCGCCGCTGCACGCGGCCTTCGACCTGCCGGGCCTGGTCACGGGGGCGGTCGGCGACGGCGGCAACGAGATCGGCATGGGCAACGTCCCGGCCGACGTCGTCGCCGCCTGCGTCGCGCACGGCGACCGGATCGCCTGCCGGGTGCCCGTGGACGCGCTCGTCGTCGCCGGCACCTCCAACTGGGGTTGCTCCGGTCTGGTCGCCGGGCTGGCGCGGCTGGCCCCCGGGCACCGCGACGCCCTGGTCGCGCTGCTGGACCCGCGGGTCGACGCGCGAGTGCTGCGGGCCGCCACCGCGGCCGGCGCGATCGACGGCGTCACCGGGCTGCCGGGGCTCAGCGTGGACGGCGTCCCGGTGGCCGGCTACGCCGACCTGCTCGCCGGTCTCCGGGATCTCGCCCGGACCTAGGCTGGACGGCGTGCCCGCCCCGCACCCGCACCCCGACGCCGCGCCCGGCGACGTGGCTCCGCTGGCCGAGCGGCTGCGCGCCCGCGGGCTGCGGCTGACCACCCAGCGCCAGCGGGTACTCGCCGCGGTCGCCGCGCTCGAGCACGCCACCCCCGAGGAGATCGCCACCCGGTTGCGCGAGGAGGCCGGCCCGGACGGCGCGGCGCCGGACACCTCGACGGTCTACCGCAACCTCGAGCTGCTCGAGCGGCTCGGGCTGGTGTGGCACACCCACCTCGGCAAGGGCGCGCCGGTCTACCACGCCGCCGAGCACCCGCACCTGCACGTCGTGTGCGCCAGCTGCGGGGAGGTCTCCTCGGTCGACCCGGCCCTGCTCGACGGCGCGGCGGAACGTCTGGCCGCCGACCTGGGTTTCCAGCTGGACGTGGGGCACGTCGCGCTGTCGGGGACGTGCCGCGCGTGCCGCGACCGAGCCGGATCGGAGTCCTGATGTCCATCCCCAGCCCCCTGCTCTCGCGCCCCGGCGCCGTCCCGGTGGAGGACGGGTCCGTCCCGGCGCACTACGGCAGCCCCCTGCGCGAGCAGCGCGAGCTCGCCGAGGGCGCCGGTCTGGTCGACCGCAGCGACCGCGACGTGCTCGTCGTCCCCGGCGCCGACCGGCTGACCTGGCTGCACAGCCTGCTCACCCAGCACCTCGCGCAGCTCGGCGACGGCGCCGGCGCGGAGGCCCTCGAGCTCTCCCCGAACGGGCACGTCGAGCACCACCTCGTGCTCGCCGAGCTCGCCGGCACCACCTGGGTGGACGTCGAGCCGGGCACCGGCGCGGCACTGCAGGCGTACCTGGAGCGGATGCGGTTCATGCTCCGCGTCGAGCCGGCGCTCGTCACCGACGCGTGGGCGCTGCTGTCCCTGGTCGGCCCGCGCGGCGACGCGGTGCTCGCCGCCGCCGGCCTGCCGGTCCCCGCCGCGCCGTACGCGGTGCTCGCCCTGGACGGCGGCGGCTGGGTGCGCCGGATGCCGCCGATCGGGGACGGCGCGCCCGTCGTCGACCTGCTGGTGCCGCGCGCCGAGCTGGCCGCCCGCGCCGACGCCCTGCTCGCCGTCGGGGCCGCGCCCGCCGGCGTGGACGCGTACGAGGCGCTGCGGGTCGAGGCCCGGCGGCCGCGCCTGGGCGTCGACACCGACCACCGCACCATCCCCAACGAGACCGGCTGGCTGACCAGCGCCGTCCACCTGGCCAAGGGCTGCTACCGCGGTCAGGAGACCGTCGCCCGGGTGCACAACCTCGGCCGCCCGCCGCGCCGGCTGGTGCTGCTGCACCTCGACGGGCTGGCCGAGCAGCTGCCCGCGACCGGGACGCCGGTGCAGCTCGGCTCCCGCGACGTCGGCCGGATCGGCTCCGTCGTCCGCCACCACGAGCTCGGTGTCGTGGCGCTGGCGCTGGTCAAGCAGTCGGTGGCGATGGACGCCGAGCTGACCGTGGCCGGCGCCCGGGCCGCGATCGACCCCGACGACGCCCCGGCCGCGCTCGACGACACGGTGGCTGCGGCGCGTGAACGGGTCCAGGCCGTGCGATCTGGGACCATCCCCCGGTGACCGCTCGCCCCTCCGGAGAGGCCCGCCCCGTGACCCCCCGACCGACCCGCGCCGGCGGTGCCGCCGTCGACGCACTGCTCGACCCCGGCTTCCTCGAGGCCGCCGTGCAGCGACCGATGGCCGACGTTCGCCGGCTGCGCCGCCAGGCCGAGCAGGAGGAGGTCAACCTCTCCTACACCCGGCGGCTGCTGCAGGGCCGGCTGGACATCGTGCGCCGCGAGCTGCAGCGCCGCGCCGAGCACGACGGCCGCTCGCTGGTCGACCTGCTCCCGGAGATCCTCGCCGAGAAGGGCCGCGGACCGGCCCACGGCCTCGGCCGGCACCAGACCGTGCAGCCGGCCGCGCCGGAGGAGTACGAGAGCTGGGTCAACTCGCTGACCCCCGGCGTCGACCTGTCGGCGGTCCCCGAGCTGTCGGACGCCGATCTGGAGCAGGCCGCCCGCGCGCTGGCCGCGGCCGAGGGGTCGCTGTCCGAGCGCCGCCGCGGCGTGCAGCAGGTCATGGACGGGCTGGCCGCCGAGCTGGGCCGCCGGTACCGCAACGGCGAGGCCGACGTCGCCGCCCTGCTCGCCGACGAGGGCCGGTGAAGGACCACCCTCCCCCTCACGCCTCGCAGGCTCGGCGCGGGACCCTGGAGGGTGGCCGTTCCAGTGCGTCACCGTGGCCGGACAACCCGGTGCTGGTGGAGGTGTGGCGCTCGGGCTTCCTGGAGTCGGTGCACCGCGGCTCGCTGGTCGTGGTCGGCCCCGACGGCGCGGTGCTGTCCGCCGTGGGGGACGTCGAGCGGCCGGTGCTGCCGCGCTCGGCGAACAAGCCGGTGCAGGCCACCGCGCTGCTGGGCGCCGGCTGGGCGCCGCGCTCGGCGGAGGAGCTGGCCATCGGCGCCGGCTCGCACTCCGGCGAGGACGGCCACCGCGAGCTGGTCGCCGGCATGCTCGCCGCCGTCGGGCTCTCGCCCGACGACCTCGGCTGCCCGCCGGCGCTGCCCGCGCACGAGGCCACCCGCGCCGCCTGGCTGGCCGCGGGACGGGCGCCCGAGCGGCTGGCGATGAACTGCTCGGGCAAGCACGCGGCGATGCTGTCGGCCTGCGTCGCCGCCGGCTGGCCCACCGAGGGCTACCTCGAGCGGGAGCACCCGCTGCAGCAGGCGGTCGAGGCCCGGCTCGGGGAGGCCGCGGGCACGCCGGTGGCGGCGGTCGTCGTCGACGGCTGCGGCGCCCCGCAGCACGGGCTGCCGCTGGCCGGCCTGGCGCGGGGCGTGGCCTCGCTGGTCGAGGCCGCCGCCGGCACGTCCGACCGGGCGGTCGCCGACGCGATGCGGGCACACCCCTGGTACGTGGCGGGCACCGGCCGGGAGGACACCGACCTCATGCGGGCCGTCGACGGCCTGCTGGTCAAGGGCGGTGCCGACGGCGTGCACGTCGCCGCGCTGCCCGGCCGTGGCGCGGTCGCCCTCAAGCTGGACGACGGGAGCGAGCGCGGCCGCACGCCCGCCCTGTGCGCCGGCCTGCGGTACCTCGGCGTCCCGGCCGAGCAGCTGGCCCCCTGGTCGCTGGCGCCGGTCTCCGGTGGGGACGGCGTGGTCGGGGAGGTGCGAGCAGCCGCAGCGCTGCCGGGGTGAGCCGACACGCCGGGTGTGAGGCGGTTCACGGCGGGGTGCTAGCTCTTCCGCTTGCAACAGCTAGCACCCCGGCCTAGCGTCGGGGTGTGCAGAACCCGAGCGACTTCGTCCGCGGGCAGGTGACCACCGTCCGTGGCGTGGTCGACCAGGTCGCGAGCAGCGTCGCGGAGACGGTGGCCGCCGAGCGCTCCAAGGTCTCGGCGACCGGCTCCCAGGTCGGGGAGTTCATCCGTGAGCAGCGCAACGCCGCCCGGGTGTCCCTCCGCGAGCTCGCCCGCACGGCCGGGGTGAGCAACCCGTACCTCTCGCAGGTGGAGCGGGGGCTGCGCAAGCCGTCGGCGGAGATCCTCGCCGCGATCGCCAAGGGCCTGAAGATCTCGGCGGAGACGCTCTACGAGCAGGCCGGGATCCTCGACCGACGCGACGGCAACCCGGACACCGTGGCGGCGATCCGCGCCGACCCGTCGCTCTCCGAGCGGCACAAGGCCGTGCTGCTCGAGCTCTACGAGACCTACGTCCGGGAGCACGCCACGAGCGCGTCCGCCCCGGCAGACCCCACAGACCCCACCCCGAACCGTTCCGCGAAGGAGTCGGCATGACCGCCACCGACACGTTGAAGAAGTACGGCGAGACCGTCGCCGTCCAGAACAAGCAGGTCCTGCTGGCCGCCGTCGGCGCCGGCGACCTGGCCGTCGAGCGCACCCGCGCCGTCGTCGGCACCCTGCGCTCGCGCGTCGAGGCCCTGCCCGGCGAGGCCCAGGTGCAGGTCGACCTGGCCGCCAAGGAGGCCCGCACCCGCGCCGAGGAGGCCGTCCGGACCGCGCGCACCTCGGCCCAGCACGTCGCCTCCGCCGTCCGCCCCGACGCCGTCGCCAGCACGGTGGCCGGCCTGGTGAGCACCGCCCGCACCCAGACGGTCGCCACCATCGAGACCCTCGCCGTCCGCGGTGCCGAGGTCGTCGAGGAGCTGCGTCGCCAGCCCGTCGTCCGCAAGGTCGTCGGCCGCGCCGAGCGCGCCGTGGACGCCGTCGAGGACACCCTCGAGGAGGTGCTCGAGGAGACCGCCGAGACCGTCGCCGAGGCCTCCAACGAGGTCACCTCGATCGCGCAGAAGACGGCGGCCAAGGCGGAGAAGGCCATCGACTCCGCCGAGGAGGCCACGCACGAGGCCGCCGCGTCGGCCAAGGCGACCCTGGAGTCGGCCGAGGAGCCCGAGGCCCCCAAGCCGGCCCGCAAGCGCGCCGCGGCCAAGAAGACCTCCGCGGCCCGCAAGTCGACCCCGGCCGGCACCTCCGCCCGCGTGACCCGCACCCGCACCACCAAGCGCGACAACTGAGGAAGGACCCCCGTCCTCCCCACCCTCCGTAGAAGGACTCCCTGCCTCCCGCCACTCGCAAGCTCGCGGCGGGAGCCTGCAGGGGCCGGTGGGCCCCTGGACGGGGGCCACGGAGGGCCGCGACCGGCCCCCGCTCGACCCAGGGCCCCGGAGCTGCGCACAGCGCTCCGGGGCCCTGCCGTGTCCGGGCCTCCCCCGGAGGGGTCGCGGCACCGTGGCCGGACGCCGCTGCGCGGGTACCCTGCCGGGCATGCTGAGCTTCCAGGGTCTCGTCTTCGACGTGCTCTTCTTCGCAGCTCTGGGAATCACGGCATGGGCCCTGGTCGACGCGCTCGTCCGGCCGGCGGCCGGCTACGTCGCGGCCGGCAAGCTGACCAAGCCCGGGTGGGCGGCCATCCTCGGCCTGTCGCTGCTGGTGATCCTGCTCATGGGCCCGATGAGCTTCCTCGGGCTGCCGGCCGTCATCGCCACGATCGTCTACCTGGTCGACGTGCGGCCGGCCGTCCGTGGCCTGAGCCGGGGCGGCAGCGGCTGGTGAGCCGCCGGGCTCACCAGCCCCGGGTGTCCTTCGGGATCACGATCCACAGCAGCAGGTAGGCGATGAACTGCGGACCGGGCAGCACGCAGGAGAGCACGAACGCCAGGCGCAGGCCGGTCCGCGAGATGCCGTAGCGCCGGGCGATCCCCGCGCAGACACCGGCGATGACCTTGTTCTGGGTGTCGCGACGGAGCGGGAGGCGGGCGGGCGGGGTCATGCCCCCGACCCTACGGTCGGGACGTGCTCCTGCGCGCGGTCCGCGGCGACATCACCCAGGCCGACGTCGACGTCGTCGTGAACGCGGCCAACCCCGGGCTGCTCGGTGGCGGCGGGGTCGACGGCGCCATCCACGCGGCCGGCGGGCCGGACATCCTGGCCGAGTGCCGCGCGCTGAAGGCCCGGCTGCCCGGCGGCCGGCTGCCGCGCGGCCAGGCGGTGGCGACGACGGCCGGCCGGCTCCCCGCCCGCTGGGTGGTGCACACCGCCGGCCCGATCTGGTCGGCCGACGAGGACCGCTCCGCCGTCCTGCGCTCCTGCTACACCGAGAGCCTGCGCGTGGCCGACGGCCTGGGCGCGCGGTCGGTGGCCTTCCCGGCAATCTCGGCCGGGGTCTACGGCTGGCCGCTGGAGGACGCCGCGGTGCAGGCGGTGGCCGGCGTCCGCGCGGCCGCGGTGCAGCACGTCCAGGAGGTGCGGTTCGTGCTGTTCGACGACCGCGCGCTGGCGGCCTTCGAGGCCGCGCTCAGCGGCTGAAGACGCCCTCCGGGGGCTCGGGGGAGGCGACCGCATCGACGTCGTGCACCGGCCCGGCCCGGCCGGCGAAGCGGTCCAGGTCGGCGCCCTCGACCACCCTGCTGGGCATCGGGTCGGCGGCGCAGCGGCGGACCAGCGCGGGGATCGGCAGCTCGGCGTCCGAGGCGACGGCGACCAGGTTGCCGAAGCGGCGGCCGCGCAGCGTGCCCGGCTCGGCCAGCAGGCAGACGTGCGCGAAGACCGCGCGCAGCGTGGCCACCTGGGTGCGGGCGAAGCGCAGCGGCGGGCCGTCGGCGACGTTCACGACGAACGAGCCCCCCGGCCGCAGGACGCGGTGCGCTTCCTGCACGTACTCGACGCTGGTCAGGTGCGCCGGCGTGCGGGCTCCGGTGAAGACGTCGCTGACGACGACGTCCGCACTGGCGCTCGGCAGGGCGGCCAGTCCCTCCCGGGCGTCGGCGGCACGCACCCGGACGCGGGCGTCGCGCGGCAGCGGCAGGTGCGCACGGACCAGCTCGGTGAGCGGCTGGTCGAGCTCGACGACCCGCTGCCGGGAACCGGGGCGGGTCGCCGCGACGTAGCGGGGGAGGGTCAGCGCGCCGCCGCCGAGGTGGACGACGTCGATGGGCCGGCCGTCGGCGGCGGCGAGGTCGAGCACGTGGCCCATCCGGCGCACGTACTCGAACTCCAGGTGGGTCGGGTCCTCGAGGTCGACGTGCGACTGCGGCGTCCCGTCCACCACGAGGACCCAGGAGCCGTCGCGGTCGGCGTCCCCGAGCAGCTCGGCGGTGCCGCCGTCGACGGGCGTGGGACCGGGCGGGACGACGGGCTCGGCCTGCCTGCGACGGCTCATCGGGCCACGGGGACGGGACGCACGCCGGCCATCCTGCCCGGCACCCTCACCGGCCGCGCAGCAGCGCCTCGGCGGCCGGGTCGCCGGTCACCGTGACCTCGGCCGGGCGGCCCCACAGCCGGCGCAGCAGCTGACCGGCCGGTGCCTCGAGCCGGGCGTCGGCGGCGCCGGCGTCCCCCTCGTGCACCTCGACGTCCCCGCGGCGGACCCGCACCGTCCAGACCCGGTCGGTGTCGGTGCTGCGCACGACGACCGCCGCCGTGGCGGAGACCACCGGCTCGACGTGCGCCCACCGGGGGACGACGACGCGCAGCACCTCGTCGGCGCCGTCCTCGGCCAGCTCCGGGTCCACCGCGGTGACCGGCAGGCCCGCGGCGACCTCGAGGTCCATGCGGTGGACGGCGAGCTCGTGCGCCTGCCGGCGGACCCAGGAGCCGGCGGTCTTCCCGGCCGCCGGGCTCATGTGCCAGGCCGGGGCGTCCGGGGGCGTGTCGCGGAGGGCGTGCACCAGGTCGGCCAGGCCCGCGGCGTACCAGTCGAGCAGGCCACCGTCCGGCGGCCGCGGTGGTGCGGCGGGCCGGTCGGTGGTGCCGGCCCGCACGATCGCGGTCGCCCAGCGGTGGACGGCGCCCAGGTGTCCGACGAGGTCGCGGATCGTCCAGGCAGGCACCCAGGGGACCGGTGCGTGCAGGCCGGGTGCCGCGGTCAGACCGGCGTCGACCTCCTGGGCGAGGACGCCGAACCGTTCGCCCTCCTCGACGACGGCCTCGGTGCACCGTCGCCGCAGGCGCTCCTCGACCGTCACGGCGCCCATGGTGCCGGAGGGCCGCCGGCGAGGTCACGAGTCGCTGCGGATGTGCTCCCGGACCTGGTCGATGAGGTGCTGCGGGATCTCGGTGAGGCCGTGGTCGGTGCGCGCGTGCTCGGCGACGGCGGCCAGGATCTCCTCGTCCGTGGGGGCGATGAACTGTCGGGTGCAGTTGGGGACGACGTCGCCACAGGAGAACTGCTTCACGGTTTCCCTCGGGGGTGCTGGTACGGATCGGTGGTCCTGCCGGCTCCTACCCATCGGCGGCGAGCCGTAGCAGGAGACGTTCGACGCGGACGACGCCGACCGCGACGCCGACGTCGTCGACGCAGACGATCGGGTCGAAGCGCGAGTGCTCGGGGCGTGCCGCGGCACGCCGGGCGACCTCACGGACCCCGGCGAGCGCGGGGACGCGCAGGCTCACCGGGGCGATCCGGTGCCCCGGCTCGTCGTCGTCCCGACGGCGCGGCAGCAACAGCGCCACGGGCCGGCCGGCGGAGTCGACGCGCAGCCCCGACTGGTCATCAGGGACCACGCCTCCCGACGGCCCGCCCTCGACGGGCACCTCCTCGACCAGGCTCGCCACGTGCTCGACCAGACGGGCCTTCGCCGACCGGAAGCGCAGCGGGGCGGCCGTCCCCGGGTCGAGTCGGGGCCAGGCGGGACCGGGGCGGCCGAAGAGCCAGCCCTGACCGAGGGGGACACCCAGGCGGAGGAGCGCCTCCACCTCCCCCCATGCCTCGATGCCCTCGGCCAGCAGCCAGGCGTCGATCCGCCCGGCGAACTCGCCGAGCAGCTCGGTGAGGGCCAGCTTCACCTCGTCGCCGTCCACCCCGGACACGATCGCCCGGTCCAGCTTGACCATCTGGGGCTTGATGGCGGCGATCTGCTGGAGACCGGAGTAGCCCGACCCGGCGTCGTCCACCGCCAGGAGGGCGCCACGGCTGCGGAGCCGGTCGCGGAGGTCGATGAGGGGATCCAGCTCGGTCACGTCCTGGTGCTCGGTCAGCTCGAGGACCAGCGGAGCGAGGTCCGGGACGGCCAGGAGGGTGTCGGCGAGCTCAGGGTCCGTGAGCAGGTGCGGGCTGACGTTGACGGTGAGGAAGCAGTTGGGCGGCACCGTGCGCAACAGCTCCAGACAGCGCCGGACGACGAGGCCCTCCAAGCGTGCCCCGGTGCCCCGGGCGCCTGCGGCGGCGAACCAGCGGTCGGGGCCCACCCGGCTCGGCTTCCCGTCGGGCTCGCAGAAGCGGGCCAGGGTCTCGTAGCCGGCGACGACGCCGCGTCGCAGGTCGACGATCGGTTGGAAGAGCAGTCGCAGCAGCGACGGGTCGGCGAGGACCGACTCCAGCCGTCGGGGCCACTCGGCCGACGCCCTCGCGGGCGTCATGGCCCGGCGTCGGGGGTCAGCAGGTGCATGGTGGTGCCCGCAGTCCTATCTCCGCAGTCCGACTCCGTCGCCCCGCATGTACGGACGGTAGCGGATCGGAACCCCTCCCGCCGCAGCTGCCGGACGCCTCCCCGGACGGCGCCGAGGGCGGGCAGGTCAGAGGTGCTGTGTCGCCCGTCAGCGGGTCCGGCGGGCGGTCCTGCGGCGCTCCCGCGGGGTGCGGCCGCGCTCAGACCGGGGCGACGGCGGACCAGCGCACGGTGACCTCGCCGTGCCGCCAGCGACGGCTGGAGCCGACGAACGGCCAGCCCTGCTCGGCGAGCGACTCCACCGCCGCGGTCCAGCGCTGGCGGGGGCCGAAGGTCGAGAGCCCGGCCGCGGTGGCCCACGCGGTGTCGAGCGCCCGGAGGAACTCGTGCACCGGCTGGCCCGGCACGTTGTGGTGGATCAGCGCCTTGGGCAGCCGCTCGGCGAGGTCGGAGGGCCGGTCGAGGTCCGACACCCGGGCCGACAGCGTCAGGGTCAGCGGCCCGTCGGCGTCGAGGGCCACCCACGCCGAGCGGCGTCCCCACTCGTCGCAGGTGCCCTCCACGAGCAGTCCTCCGGGACCGAGCGCGGCGCACATCGTCTGCCAGGCCTGGGCAGCGGACTCCTCGTCGTACTGGCGCAGCACGTTGAACGCGCGCACCAGCACCGGGCGCAGCCCGGCGAGCTCGAAGCCGCCCACCCGGAAGTCGACCCGCGGCGGATCGCGGTCGGCGGCGACGGCGGCCACCCGCTCGGGGTCGATCTCCAGGCCGACCACCTCGAGACCGTGCACCTCCGGGCCCAGCCGGTCGGCCAGCTCGAGCGTGGTCACCGCCGACGAGCCGTAGCCCAGGTCGACCACGAGCGGCCGGGCGGCGTCGCGCAGCCGCGGCACCTGGGTGGCCAGCAGCCAGCGGTCGACCCGGCGCAGCCGGTTGGCGTTCGTGGTGCCGCGCGTCGGCAGGCCCAGGGCGCGGGCCCGGCCGGCGGCCAGGCGCGGGTCGGCCTTCCTCGGGAGGCTGGCCCGGCCCTTGTGATCACCTGCCGCGGCCCCGTCCCGGGTGCCGCCCCGAGGGTGCGAGGGGCGGGCAGGACGGGGTCCTCTCACGGTCCGGAGCGTAGTCGCGGTTAGCGTGGTGCCGTGCAGGTCCGACGGAACGCCCGCTTCGCGGAGCTGACGACCCTCGGCGTGGGGGGGCCCATCGACCGGCTGGTCGAGGTCTCCGACCCCGAGGACCTGGTCGCCGCCGTCCGCGACGCCGACGCCGCCGGGCGTCCGCTGCTGGTCCTCGGCGGTGGTTCGAACCTGATCGCCCCGGACGCCGGGTGGCCCGGTGACGTGGTCGTGGTGCGCAGCCGGGGCGTCGAGCGGGACGGGAGCCGGCTGGTCGTGCAGGCCGGCGAGCCCTGGGACGACCTGGTCGCGTACACCGTCGAGCAGCGGCTGGCCGGCATGGAGGCGATGTCCGGCATCCCCGGTTCGACCGGGGCGACGCCGGTGCAGAACGTCGGCGCCTACGGCCAGGAGGTCGGCCAGGTCATCACCGCCGTCCGCGTCTGGGACCGCGTGCGGTCGGCCGAGCAGGTGCTCACCCCGGAGGACTGCGGGTTCGCCTACCGGGACAGCCGGCTCAAGCGCGAGCCCGGCCGGTACGTCGTCCTGACCGTCTCGTTCGGGCTGGAGCCGGGGGAGCTGTCCCGGCCGGTGGGCTACGCCGAGCTGGCGCGCACCCTCGGCGTCGAGGTGGGGGAGCGGGTCCCGCTGGCCGACGTGCGCGCCGCCGTGCTGGAGCTGCGCCGCGGCAAGGGCATGGTATGGGACCTCGCCGACCCCACCAGCCGCAGCGCGGGCTCGTTCTTCACCAACCCCGTCGTCCCGGTGCAGCGCGCGGTCGAGGGCTGCCCGAGCTGGCCTGCCGGGGACGGCATGGTCAAGCTCAGCGCCGCCTGGTTGGTGCAGCACGCCGGCTTCGGTCGCGGCACCCGCCACGGGCGCGTGGGGACCTCGCCCCGCCACAGCCTCGCGCTGACCACCGAGCCCGGGGCGACCGCCGAGGAACTGCTCGCCTTCTCCGAGAAGATCATCTCCGCGGTGCAGGAGCGTTTCGGCGTGACCCTGGAGCGCGAGCCCACGGCGATCACACCGTCGGCCCACGGGCCGACACCGCGGCCAGGTGCCGTCCCCGGCTCGCGCTGAGCCCGTCCGTCGTTCGTCGGGGGAACCTCCAGGCGCCACCTCGGCACGACGGGGAGGTCACACCTCGGCGAGATCGAGGAACATGACGTGCAGGCCGACGTAGCCGTGCTCGGGGTGGTGGAACGCGCCGGGGACCGTGCCGACGACGACGAAACCGAGTGACCGCCACAGCGAGACGGCGGGGGTGTTGGTCTCGACGACGGCGTTGAACTGGATGCCGCGGTAGCCGGCGTCGCGGGCCCAGCCGACCACGTGCTCGCCGAGCGTCCGGCCCACCCCGCGGCCCTGCGCCGCCGGGTCCACCAGGAAGCTCGCCGTCGCGATGTGCGACCCCCGGCCCGGCCGGTTCGGGCCCATCTTGGCGCTGCCGAGCAGCGTCTCGCCGTCGACCGCGACCACGGTCCGCCCTGGCGGCTGCTCCATCCAGAGCGGCCGGGCCTCCTCCAGGGAGAGCCCTTCCGGGTAGGCGTAGGTGTGCCCGGCGTCCACGACGGCCCGGAAGAACGGGTGGATCGCCGGCCAGTCCCCGTCGGTCGCCTCGCGGATCAGCACCGGCTCAACCCTCGCGGTGCACCTTGTGCTGGGCGGCCTGCGCCCGGGGGCGGACGACGAGCAGGTCGACGTTGACGTGGTGCGGGCGGGTGAGCGTCCAGGCGATGCAGTCGGCGACGTCCTCGGCCACCAGCGGCTCCCGCACGCCGCGGTAGACCGCCTCCGCCCGCTCCCGGTCCCGGACCCGGTTGAGGGCGAACTCCTCGGTCCGCACCATGCCGGGCGCGATCTCGGCCACCCGCACCGGCTGGTCGAACAGCTCCAGCCGCAGCGTCTCGGCCAGCGTGTGCACCGCGTGCTTGGCCGCCGTGTAGGACGCGCCGCCCTCGTAGCTGACCAGCCCCGCGGTCGAGCCCACGAACAGCAGGTCGCCGGCGCCGGAGTCGATCAGCCTGGGCAGCAATGCCTTGGTCAGCCGGACGGTGCCCAGCACGTTGACCTCGTAGGTGCGGGCCCAGGAGTCCAGGTCGGCCTCGGCCACCGGGCTGGCGTCGAACGCGCCGCCGGCGTTGTTGACCAGCACGTCGACCGGGCCGAGGGCGCCGACGAACTCCGTCACCGAGTCGGGGTCGGTGAGGTCCAGCGGGAGCGCCCGGGCCCCGATCTCCGCGGCCAGTGCCGTCAGCCGGTCCATGCGCCGCGCCCCGAGGACGACGTCGAAGCCCTCCGCCGCCAGCCTCCGGGCCGTGGCCGCGCCGATGCCGCTGGAGGCGCCGGTGACGACGGCGGTCCGGCCCGCACCGGGCGCACCTGCGGGTACGGGGGGAGACTGGGCGGAGGGGCCGGGCATGCGACCCATCCTGGTGCTGTTGCAGACTGCGATGTCGAGCGGGTGCCTCCCGGCGCCCTGGGAGCGAGGCGGGAGGTCGCACGTGGCCGCTCGCCGCCGTCCCCGCTCGGCCGTGCCCCGGCGGGTGGCCACCCTCTCGGTGCACACCAGCCCCCTCGACCAGCCCGGTGCCGGCGACGCCGGCGGCATGAACGTCTACGTCGTCGAGGTCTCCCGGCGGCTGGCCGAGCGCGGCATCGCCGTCGACGTCTTCACCCGCGCCACCTCCAGCGACCTGCCGCCGGTGGTCGAGATGAGCCCCGGGGTCACCGTGCGGCACGTCAGCGCCGGCCCGTTCGAGGGCCTGGGCAAGGAGGAGCTGCCCGCGCAGCTGTGCGCCTTCACCGCCGCCGTCCTGCGCGAGGAGGCCCAGCACGAGCCGGGCCACTACGACGTCGTCCACTCGCACTACTGGCTGTCGGGCCAGGTCGGCTGGCTGGCCCGCGACCGGTGGAGCGTGCCGCTCATCCACACCGCGCACACCCTGGCCAAGGTGAAGAACGCCGCGCTGGCCGCCGGCGACCGGCCCGAGCCGCGGGCCCGCGTCATCGGCGAGGAGCAGGTCGCCGCCGAGGCCGACCGGCTGGTCGCCAACACCGATGACGAGGCCCGCCAGCTGGTCGAGCACTACGGTGCCGACCTGCGACGCACCCTCGTCGTCCCGCCCGGGGTGGACCTCGACCGCTTCACCCCCGGCGACCGGACGGCGGCCCGCCGCCGCCTCGGCATCGCCGACGACGCCGTCGTCCTGCTGTTCGTCGGCCGCATCCAGCCGCTCAAGGCCCCCGACCTGCTGCTCGAGGCGGCCGCGCGGATGCTCGCCGACGACCCCGCGCTGCGCGACCGGCTGCAGGTGCACGTCGTCGGCGCGCCCAGCGGCACCGGGCTGGAGGCTCCCCGCCAGCTGGAGCAGCTGGCCGCCGAGCTGGGCATCGCCGACCTCGTCCGGTTCCTGCCGCCGGTGCACACCGAGCGGCTCGCCGAGCACTACCGCGCCGCGGACGTCGCCGTCGTCCCCAGCCACAACGAGTCCTTCGGCCTGGTGGCCCTGGAGGCGCAGGCCTGCGGGACGCCGGTCGTCGCGGCCGCCGTGGGCGGGCTGCGCACGGCCGTCCGGGACGGCGTCTCCGGGGTGCTGGTCGAGGGCCGGGACCCGGCCGACTACGCCACCGCCATCCGCGCGGTGCTCGCCCGCCGCGAGCTGCTGTCGGCCGGCGCACGCCGGCACGCGGCCTCCTTCTCCTGGGAGCGCACCGTCGACAGCCTGGTCGCCGCGTACACGGCCGCCGCGGAGGAGATGGCCATGGCATCCCAGAGGCCGGCCCCCGGCACGCTGCTGCGCCCGGCCTGGGCGCTGGGCGGGGTGCGGGCGCTCGGCGCACAGGTGGCGCAGTGAGCGGACGGGGGCGTGAGCACCGCAGCGAGGAACGAGCGAGGAGCGGAGCGCCGCGCGGCAGCGAACGGGAGGCGCGGTGAGCCGCGAGCGGACCGTCGCCGAGCTCGACGCGGTCATCGAGCAGACGCTGCGCGACAGCGAGCTGGTGCACGAGCACCCGGCGCCCGGCCGCTGGCTGGTCGACCTGCCCGGCACCCAGAAGCTCAAGACCGTCTGCGGGCTGATCGTCGGCGAGCACGCGCTGCGGGTGGAGGCCTTCGTCTGCCGCCAGCCGGACGAGAACCGCGAGCAGCTGTGGACCTACCTGCTGCAGCACAACGCCCGCATGTACGGCGTCGCCTACTCGATCGACAGCGTCGGCGACGTCTACCTGACCGGCCGGCTGCCACACGCGGCGGTCACGCCCGACGAGCTCGACCGCGTGCTCGGGGCGGTGCTCAGCTACGCCGACGACCACTTCAACACCATGCTCGAGATCGGCTTCGGCACGTCGATCCGGCGGGAGTGGGAGTGGCGGGTCAAGCGGGGGGAGTCCCTGCGCAACCTGGAGGCCTTCGCCGACTTCGTCGACCCGGGGCGGAGGTCCCGCGCCGCCGGGACCCCGGACGGCGGGGCGTGACGGCGACCGAACGGTCGCTCACCGAGGCCGCCGAGGAGCGGCCCGGCCACGCCCGCCGGTGGTGGGTGCTGGCCACCATGACGGTCTGCCTGCTCGTGGTGATCATGGGCAACACGACCCTCAACGTCGCGATCCCCACGCTGCAGCGCGAGCTGGGCGCCAGCCAGGGTGAGCTGCAGTGGGCGATCGACGCCTACATCCTCGTCTTCGCCGGCCTGCTCTTCTCCTGGGGCGTCATCGGCGACCGGATCGGCCGGCGCCGGGTGCTGCTCATCGGCCTGTCGGTCTACACGGCCGGCTCGCTGCTGGGCGCGTTCAGCAGCAGCCCCGGCGAGCTGATCGCCTGGCGGGCGGTCATGGGCATCGGCGGCGCGGCGGTGCAGCCGACCACCCTGGCGGTCATCACCAACGTCTTCCCGCCGGGCGAGCGCGGCCGCGCGATCGGCGTCTGGGCGGGCGCCGGGGGGTCGCCGTCGCCGGCGGCCCGCTGGCCAGCGGCGCGGTCCTCGAGGACTACTGGTGGGGCGCGATCTTCCTCATCGCGGTGCCGGTCGCGCTCCTCGGCATCGTCGCGACGCTGCTCGTCGTCCCCGAGTCCCGCGACCCGTCGCCGGGCCGGCTCGACGTGCCCGGCGTGCTGCTGTCGGTCCTGGCGCTGGCCGGGCTGGTCTACGGGATCATCCACGGCGGCTCGGGGGCCGGCTGGGGCTCGCCCGGCGTCCTCGTGCCGCTGCTCGGCGGGCTGGCCCTGCTGGCGCTCTTCGTCTGGCTGCAGCGCCGCTCGGCCCACCCGGCGCTGGACGTCACGCTCTTCCTCAACCCGGCCTTCTCCGCGGCCGCAGCCGCCCTGGGGCTGAACTTCTTCGCGCTCATGGGCGCGACCTTCTACCTCGTCTACTACCTGCAGGGCGTGCTCGCGTACGGCCCGCTGGTCAGCGGCGCCGCGCTGATCCCGATGGCGCTGGGCATGGCGGTCATGGCGCCGGGCAGCTCGCGGCTGGCCGAGCGGTTCGGCGCCAAGGCCGTCGTCGGCACCGGGTCCGGTCTGCTGACGGCGGCCGTCTGCGGCTTCAGGCTGCTGGACGAGACCTCGCCGCTGGTGCTGCTGCTGGTGATCCTGTCGGTGCAGGGCCTGGGGATGGGCACGGTCATGGCGCCGACGACCGAGTCGATCATGTCCGTCGTCCCCCGGCACAAGGCCGGCGCCGGCGCCGCGGTGAACAACTCGGTGCGCCAGGTCGGCGGTGCGCTGGGCGTGGCCATCCTCGGGTCGCTGCTGGCCAACGCCTACGCGGCCCGGCTCGGCGACGCCGTCGACGCGCTGCCGGCCGACCTCCGCGAAGAGGCGAGCACCTCGCTCGTGGCCACCCTCGGCGCGGTGCGGCAGACACTGGCCGGCGGAGACCCCGAGGCCGCCGACGCGGCCGGCCGGCTGGTCGACCCGGCCCGGGAGGCGTTCGTCGCGGCGATGCACCTCACCGCCGTGGGGACGGCGCTGGCCACCGCGCTGGCCGCCGTCGTCGTCCTGGCCTGGCTGCCGGGACGACGCGCCCGGTCCGGGGCCGGGGCGCCCGCCAGCGGTTAGCGTGACGGCGGTGCAGGAGGGTCCCGGTCAGCGGCAGCGGCAGGTCCGGGCCCTCGTGGGTCTGCTGGCCGCCACCGCGCTGGTGTACCCGCTGCTGCTGTGCGCGGTGCGACTGACCTTCGCCCAGCTGCTCGTCGTCGACCTGGGCGGCACCCTGCTCTGGCTGGCCGCCGGCGCGGCGTGCAGCGTGGCCGCCGTCGCGGCGCTGCGCTGGGGCGTCGACCGCCCCGTCCGCAGCCCGTGGCTGCTCACCGGCCTGCTGCCGCCGGCGGCGTTCGAGGCCTGGTTGCTGTGGCCGCTGCTCGTCGGGTGAGACCGACCGGGTCCGCGTCGGGCAGGATGGCCGCGTGACGATGTCCTCGCCCCAGACCCGCCCCGGCACTCTCGTGCTGCTCCGCCACGGCGAGAGCGAGTGGAACAAGGCCAACCTGTTCACCGGCTGGGTGGACGTGCCGCTGTCGGAGAAGGGCCGCGGCGAGGCCGCCCGGGGTGGTGAGCTCCTCGCCGAGCACGGCCTGCTGCCGGACGTGGCGCACACCTCGGTGCTCAAGCGCGCGATCACCACCGCCGAGCTGGCGCTGGCCGCCGCGGACCGGCAGTGGATCCCGGTCAAGCGCTCCTGGCGGCTCAACGAGCGGCACTACGGCGCGCTGCAGGGCAAGGACAAGGCCGCGACCCTCGCCGAGTACGGCGAGGAGCAGTTCACCGTCTGGCGCCGCTCCTACAGCACCCCGCCGCCGCCCATCGAGCCCGGTAGCGAGTACTCCCAGGACGGCGACGCGCGCTACGCGATGCTGCCCCCGGAGGTGCGCCCGCAGACCGAGTGCCTGGCCGACGTCGTCGTCCGGATGCTGCCGTACTGGTACGACGCGGTCGTGCCGGACCTGCGCGCGGGCCTGACCGTGCTCGTCGCCGCGCACGGCAACAGCCTGCGGGCGCTGGTGAAGCACCTCGACGGCATGGGCGAGGACGAGGTCGTGGGGCTCAACATCCCCACCGGCGTCCCGCTGCGGTACGACCTGGACGACGACCTGCGCCCGACCAAGCCCGGTGGTGAGTACCTCGACCCCGAGGCCGCGGCCGCCGCCATCGAGGCCGTCAAGAACCAGGGCAAGAAGTAGCAGCTCACGGCAGAGGCCCCTCCCGGTCCGGGGAGGGGCCTCTGCCGTGAGCGGACGACGACGTCGGCCGGTGGGCCGGCTGGTCGTACTAGTCGGCCGTCGCGTGCATCTCCCGCTCACCGGTGACCAGGTAGACCACCCGGCGGGCGACGCTGACCGCGTGGTCGGCGAAGCGCTCGTAGTAGCGGCCCAGCAGGGTGATGTCGATGGCCGCCTCCATGCCGTGCGGCCAGTCCTTGACGAGCAGCTCGTTGAACAGCTGCCGGTGCAACTGGTCCATCAGGTCGTCCTCGGCCTCCAGCGCGGCGGCCGCCTCGACGTCGAGCTTGGCGATCACGGTCGCCGTCTGCGTCACCAGACTCTCGGCGACGTGCCCGGCCTGCATGAAGATCGGCCGCAGCTCCTGCGGGACCGCATGCTCGGGGAAGCGCATCCGCGCCAGCTTCGCGACGTGGACGGCGAGGTCACCCATGCGCTCGAGGTCGCTGATGATCCGCATCCCCGCGGTGATGGTGCGCAGGTCCGTGGCGACCGGTGCCTGCCGGGCCAGCAGGGTGAAGCACCGCTGCTCGATGCTCTCCCGGGTGGCGTCGATGTGCTCGTCGCCCTCGATCACCAGGTTCGCCAGCTCGATGTCGGCATCCAGGAGTGCGGTGGTGGCCTTGCTCATCGCCGACCCGACCGAGTTCGCCATCTCGACCAGGCAGTTGTTGATGTCTTCGAGTTCCTCGTGGTAGTGCTGCCGCACCGTCGTCCTCCTCGCCGGCCCTGTCGGCCGTGGCCCAACGCTCCGGGGTACCCGCTGCTCGAGGCCCCGACGATCTCTGGACCCCGAGGGTAGGACCGTCTGTCGACCCACTTCGGCCTCGTCGGTGAACGGGTGGACACCGGGACGTGAACAGTCACGGTCCGGGGTGTCTCGGTCACCCGTACGAGGGATGTCCCGGCGGCCGTCCGGCCTAGCATCGGCCCCGTGAGCTCGTCGGTCGCCCTGCTGGTCGGCGTCGTCGTCGGCCTGGTGGTCGGCGTCCTGGTCGCCACGCTGCTGGTGCGTCCGCGCCGTCCCGACCCCGAGCGGGTCGCCCCGTCCGACGGCCCCGCCCCCGAGGCGGTCCTGTCCCGGCGGCTGCTCGACCTGATCGACCCGGCCATCGTCCTGCTCGACGCCGATGACGTGGTCCTGCTGGCGAACCCGGCGGCCCGTTCCCTCGGCGTCGTCCGCCAGACCCGGCTGCTGGTCCCCGAGCTGCTGGAGCTGGCCCGCGCGGTCCGCGAGGACGGCCGGCGTCGCGCCGAGGTGTCGCTGCCCGGCTCGGTGGTCGGCGGGGGGCCGCGGCAGGTCGGGGTGCTCGGCGTCCGGCTGGAGCGTGGTTCCGGCCCGGCACCCGGGCCGGTGGCGCTGGTGCTGCAGGACGTGACCGAGGCGCGCCGGGTGGAGGCGGTCCGCCGGGACTTCGTCGCCAACGTCGGCCACGAGCTGAAGACCCCGGTCGGGGCGCTGTCGCTGCTCGCCGAGGCGATCGAGGACGCCGCCGACGACCCGGAGACGGTGCGTCGCTTCGCCAGCCGGATGACGCACGAGGCCGACCGGCTGGCCCGCCTGGTCCGCGAGCTCATCGACCTGTCCCGGCTCCAGGGTGGCGAGCCGCTGCCCGAACTCGTGCCGGTCGACGTCGACACGGTCATCGCCGAGGCGGTCGACCGCACCAAGCTGGCGGCCACCGCCAAGCAGATCACCATCGTCTCCGGCGGCGAGGGCGGGCTGGTGGTGCGCGGCGTGGAGTCGCAGCTGGCCACGGCGGTCACCAACCTGCTGGCCAACGCCGTCAGCTACAGCCCCGAGAACACCCGGATCGCCGTCGGCGCCCGCGCCCGCGCCGGCTTCGCGGAGATCACCGTGACCGACAGCGGCATCGGCATCCCGCGCGAGGACCGCTCGCGGGTGTTCGAGCGCTTCTACCGGGTGGACCAGTCCCGGGCCAGCCGTACCGGAGGCACCGGCCTCGGGCTGGCGATCGTCAAGCACGTGGCCACCAACCACGGCGGCTCGGTGAGCGTGTGGAGCGAGGAGGGCCTCGGCTCCACCTTCACCCTGCGGATCCCGCTGGCTCGAGCCGCACCCGAACCCGCCGGCGACGCGCCGGCCGAGCACGACCTGGCCGGCGGCCCGTCCGCCGCTGACGCCCCGGAAGGACGGTCATGACCCGAGTGCTGGTCGTGGAGGACGAGGAGTCCTTCTCCGAAGCGCTGTCCTACATGCTGCGGAAGGAGGGGTTCGACCCGGTCGTGGCCACCACCGGGCCGGAGGCGCTCGCCGAGTTCGACCGCGGCGGTGCCGACATCGTGCTCCTCGACCTCATGCTGCCGGGGCTGCCCGGCACCGAGGTCTGCCGCCAGCTGCGCTCCCGCAGCGGCGTGCCGATCATCATGCTGACCGCGAAGGACTCCGAGGTCGACAAGGTGGTCGGCCTGGAGCTCGGCGCCGACGACTACGTCACCAAGCCGTACTCGGCCCGCGAGCTGGTCGCCCGCATCCGCGCGGTGCTGCGCCGCCGCGGCGACGTCGAGGCACCGGCCGACTCCGCCCTGGAGGCCGGCCCGGTGCGCATGGACGTCGAACGGCACGTCGTCTCGGTGGACGGCGAGCCGGTCGCCCTGCCGCTCAAGGAGTTCGACCTGCTCGAGCTGCTCATGCGCAACGCCGGGCGGGTGCTCACCCGGGTCCAGCTCATCGACCGGGTGTGGGGCTCGGACTACGTGGGCGACACCAAGACCCTCGACGTCCACGTCAAGCGGCTGCGCGCCAAGATCGAGCCGGACCCGGCCAACCCCAAGTACCTGGTGACCGTCCGCGGTCTGGGCTACAAGCTGGAGGCGTGACACGTCGTCGGCCCACCGGCTGACTCCGCGGCCAGGTGCCGGACGGGCCGGCCGAGGTCAGTTGCCCCGGCCGGTCTCGTCCTGCAGCTCGTCGATCTTGCGCGACGCGTCGGCCTTGGAGATGTCGTCCGGCACGTCCTCGCCGGCCTCGCGGGCCAGGGTGTGCAGGTAGCTCTTCTGCGCGCCGGTGGCCGGCTCGTCACCGGTCACCCAGTCGGACGGGTCCTTCTGGGCGCTGCGGTCGTCGTTCGCGGTGGGTTCGCTCATGTGTTCGAGTCTAGGCCGGGGTGAGCTCCGGCGCAGGTCGAGCCGCGGCTGCACGGCGGGCGGCCTCCCACCGGCGGCCGGTGCGGTACACGTGCACGCCGCCGCAGGGGCACTCGACGTGCAGCGCGATGTGGGTCGGGTGGTTGACCACCGAGCGGATGCGCCGGTCGGCGACCAGCTCGTCGGTCCTCGTCACGGGGCAGGTGATCAGCAACACACGAGCAGCGTGCTCCCGGGTGGCCGCCGGCACGAGTGGCAGAAGTGACCGCTGTCGCAGATTTCCTGCCATGATGTGCGCATGAGCACCGACCGTCCCCTCGTGGTGAGCGTGGTCGTCGCCGACGGTCTCGTCGGCAGCTTCGGCCTCGGCGTCTGCGCCGAGGTCTTCGGCTACGACCGTCGGCACATGGGGCTGCCGCGCTTCGACTTCGCGCTGGTCAGCGAGTCGCCCGGTGTCCTGCGCACCGACACCGGCATCCCCATCACGGTGGAGCACGGACTGGAGCGCCTGGCCCACTCCGACATCATCTCGATCACGGCGTGGGAGCTGTTCGACCGCGTGCCCTCGCCGGTGCTGCTCGACACCCTCCGCGAGGCGTACGCCCGGGGCGCCACGCTCATCAGCCACTGCACGGGCGCGTTCGTGCTCGCCCAGGCGGGGCTGCTCGACGGCAAGCGGGTCACCACCCACTGGAAGTGGGCCGGCGAGCTGGCCGCCCGCCACCCCGCCGTGGAGGTGGACCCCTCGGTGCTCTACGTCGACAACGGCCGGATCCTCACCGGCGCCGGGACGGCGGCCGGCGTGGACACGCTGCTGCACCTCGTGCGCCGGGAGTGGGGCGCCGCGGCCGCCAACGCGCTGGCGCGCGAGATGGTGGTGCCACCCCACCGCGACGGCGGGCAGGCGCAGTTCATCGACGCACCCGTCGCCCAGTGCGAGGACGACCTGCTCGGCGCCGTCCTGGAGTGGGCGCAGAGCCACCTCGCCGACGACCTCAGCGTCGAGCTGCTCGCCCGCCGCGCGCTGATGAGCCCGCGCAGCTTCGCCCGCCGGTTCAAGGCGACGACCGGGACGACCCCGCACGCCTGGCTGCTCGGCCGCCGCCTCGCGGCCGCGGAGGCGCTGCTCGAGGAGAGCGACGCGCCGGTCGAGGAGATCGCCCGGCTCGTGGGCTTCGGCACCGCCGCCGGGTTCCGCGAGCAGTTCACCCGCCGGCGCGGGGTGTCGCCGCGGGCCTACCGGCAGACCTTCCGGGCCGCGCTCGCCGCGGTGGACGACGACCGCGCCGCGTGAACCCGGCGAGATCGGCGGTCTCGCACGCTCGGGGGCCCGGATCCGTGCGAGATCGCCGATCCCGCCGGGCAGGGGGCAGAGGGTCCTCTCTCAGGCGCCGGGGATCGGCCGGGCCACGCCGACCAGGGAGTCCAGCCGGCCGGCGTTCGCCGGGGTCAGCGGGCTGCGGATCACCCGGGTGAGCGCGAGCCCGGCCCGGGCCAGCACCAGCGCGTGGGTGCGCGGCGTGAAGTGCCAGATGTGCTCGGTCGGCTTGAGCGTCCACCAGCGGGTGCCCAGCAGCCGCGCCGGCAGCGAGGAGACGTAGGGCGTCGAGAACAGGACGACGCCGTCGTCGGCGACCAGCGAGCGCACCGTCCGCCAGAAGGACAGCGGGTCGGGCACGTGCTCGGCGGTGTCCCAGGCGCACACGACGTCGAAGCCCGGGGTCAGCGGCGCGTCCTCCAGCTGGCCGCAGAACACGTCGAGCCCGAGGGTCTCCTGGGCGTGCCCGGCGCCGGTGCGGGACAGCTCGACGCCGGACGTCGTCCACCCGGCCTCCCGCGCCGCGGCGAGGAACAGCCCGTAGCCGGCGCCGACCTCGAGCAGCCGCCCGCCCGCGGCCGCGCCGCCGCGCTCGCGGTCGACCAGCGCGAGCCGGCCCGCCGTCCAGGTGCGCTGCAGCAGCATCGCCGGCGACCAGCCGCCCTCGGCCGAGGAGGCGCCGTCGTCCGAGGAGACCCCCGACCCGTAGACGCCGCCCTCGAAGTAGCCCACGTCGTCGTAGAGCCGCTGCAGCGCCTCGGGGCGCAGCCGCGGGCTGATGAAGACCAGCTCGCACTGCGGGCAGCGGACCACGCCGAACGGGGCGACGTCGTGCACCAGCGTGCCGGGCAGCCGGCACAGGCAGCAGACGACGTCCTCGGTGTCCTCGGCCGTCCAGCGCGCGAGCTCCGTCACGTGTCCTCCTCGCTGGCGCTCGTCGGACCCGTGCCGACCGTGCTGTGCCGCTGCGTGACCTCGCACGCGCGGTCACGTGGTCAGCCTACGGAGCGACCGGCCCGTTCCACGGCAGTGGCGGAGGCCGCGCCGGGCGTCGTCGCACCGGCGGAGGTCGCCCCGGCGCCCTCGGCGGCCGGGTAGCGGGAGGCCACCAGGGTGGCCAGACGCCGGCGGACGACGGGGGAGACCAGCCCCCCGCCCGCGCCGGTGCCCAGCAGCTCCCCGGGCACGACGACGTAGCGGTCCGGGGCCGCCTCGGCGAGGGCGAGGAAGGCGCGGCGCACCGCCTCGGTGTCCGCACCTGCGGGTGCCGAGGTCACGGGGGAGTCGACGACGACGGTCAGGTCGGGCAGCAGCCCGCGGGTGCCCCACAGCGACGTCCGGAGGATGCGGTCGCCGTCGAGCCCCTGGCCGGCGCCGTGGAAGGCGATCGAGGTGTCCACGTAGTGGGTGTTGACCACCACCCGGTTGGCCTCGAGGGCGGGGCGGATCACCGTCGCGACGTGCTGGGCGCGGTCGGCGGCGGCCAGCAGTGCGGCGGTGTGCGCCGTGACCGGGCGGCCGGTGTCGTCGACGGCCGGCCTCGGCTGCGGGACGCCGCTGCTCGAGCCGGGCGCGGCCGGGAAGAGCAGACCGCGCACCTGCCGGCCCAGCCGCGTGTCACTGGGCTCGGCGGTGACCTCGACCGGACAGCCGCAGTCGCGCAGCACCTGGGCCAGGTCCGCGGTGTACCGGCGGGTCAGCTCCCGGTCGGCCCCCTCGACGACGACGAACAGCCCCACGCCGCTGGAGGCGGCCGAGAACAGGTCCGAGCGGCCCCACAGCAGCCGCAGCACGTCGCGGACGCGGGTGCGCGAGCGGGCCGGCACCACCTGGCGGGTGGCGTAGGCGCTGACGGCCAGGGCGATCACCCCGCCCACCAGCAGCGTCAGGCCGGGGCCGGTGAGGGTGAGCACCAGGTCGCCGAGGCGGACGTCGTGGGTGCCCAGCAGCCCGGCCAGCCCGGGACCGACCGCCACCGCCAGTAGCAGCACGATGCGCACCGAGGAGATGACGAAGGCGAAGACCCGGCCGCGCAGCCGGTCCTCGACCTCGAAGCCGATGAGCGTGTAGCCGATGATCCAGCTGACGCCGGCGAACAGGCCCACGCAGAACGCCGCGGCGGTGGCCAGCACGAAGTCCCGCAGCAGCGACATCGCCAGCAGCGCCACGCCGGCCAGCCCGATGGCGTGGGTGAAGACGCTGCGCCGCGGCACCGTGGGCAGGATGCGCGGGCCGGCCAGCATGCCGATGGCCAGGCCGGTGAAGACCACGCCGAACACGACCGAGTAGCCGGCCGCGCCGGCCTGCAGGGTGGCCACGTACAGCTGGGCGACGCCGACGGTGAGCCCGCCGGCGCCGAACGCGCCGATCACGCCGACGTAGAGGGCGCGCATGAACGGCTGGCCGCGCAGGAAGGCCACGCCCTCCACGACCAGCGAGAGGACGTTGCGCTGCGCGCCGTCCCGGTCGACCGGGCTGCCCGGGATGAGCCGGCGGGAGCACAGCACGGTGGCGGCGCTCAGGCCGAAGCTGGCGGCGTTGACGACCAGGGCGACGACGATCGCCGTCCGCGCCTCGCTGCCGTCGCCCTCGCCGAGGAGCCGGCTGACCGTGGACAGCAGCGCGAACAGCAGGGCGGCGACGGGGACCGCGCCGTACACGGAGAACAGCGAGACCTGGTTGGCGACGGCGAGCCGCTCGCGGGGCACGATCGCGACCCAGATCGCCTGCTTGGCCGGGGTGGTGAACAGCCCGACGGCCTCGACGAGGAACTGGGCGACGTAGAGCCAGGTCAGCTCGTAGGTGACCGCGATCGACAGGTACAGCGTCAGCGCCAGCAGCTCGCCGACGACCACCGTCGTCCGCCGGTCCAGCCGGTCGGCCAGCGCACCGGCCAGCGGTCCCAGCACCAGGTCGGGCAGCAGCCGGGTGAGGATGACGCCGGAGATCGCCGCGCCCTGCACGGCCAGGGACTCGTCGCGGGTGAGCTGCTGGGCCATCGCCGTCGTGGCCAGCAGCCCCAGCCAGTCGCCGAGGCTGGAGACGGTGATCGCGGCCCACAGCCGCCGGAACACCGGGATGCGGACGAGCGCGAGGAAGGCGTTGTCGGACCGCCCCCCGGTCGGGGGAGGGCCCGCCGTCGCGCGCTCCTCGGTCACAGTCCCGCCGTCCGGTCGTCGGTCGCGTCGCGGGAAGGGTAGTGGCGCGACCGGCGACCGGACGGTGTCGTTCGACCCCCGGTCGGGGGAGTTCTCAGGGACGGCGGCGGTGCAGCGTCACCGGGACGGGCGGCGGGCTCGCCGGGTGGGGGGCGACCAGGCCGCGGTCCAGCCGCTCCTCGGTCAGCCGGCGCAGCTCCGCGTAGGCCGCCGGCCCCAGGAGGGCGGTGAGCTCGCCCTCGTAGGTGACCACGAGCGGCTCGGCGGAGACGTGCGCCGCCGGTGAGCCGGTGCACCACCAGTGCAGGTCGTGCCCGCCGGGGCCCCAGCCGCGGCGGTCGAACTCGCCGATGCTCGACACCAGCACCGTCGTGCCGTCGGGGCGCTCGACCTCCTCCTGCTCGCGGCGCACCGGCAGCTGCCAGCACACGTCGGGCTTGGTCAGCAGCGGGTGCAGCCCCTCGCGCAGCGCCATGCGGTGCAGCGCGCAGCCGGTGCCGCCGGGGAAGCCGGGCCGGTTGAGGAAGACGCAGGCGCCGTCGACCAGCCGGGTGCGCAGCGAGCGGACGCCGCCTTCGTCGGGGGCCTGCCCCTCCTCGGCCCAGTCCTCCTCGGTCCAGGCACCGCGGCCGACCGGCGCGAGCTGCCAGTCCTCGTCGGGGAGGTCGGCGACGGCGGCGGTCACCCGGGCCAGGTCGTCCTCGTCGGTGAAGAAGGCGCCGTGGCTGCAGCAGCCGTCGTCCGGACGGCCCTCGACGACGCCGGCGCAGCCGCGGCCGAAGACGCACGTCCAGGCCGACGACAGCCAGGTCAGGTCGGCCCGGACGACGTGGTGCGGATCGGCCGGGTCGGGGAACTCGACCCACTCCCGGGCGAAGTCCAGCGGCACCTCGGGTGGGACGTCGTGCACCCGGCCAGCGTAGGGAAGGGACCCCCTCCCCCTCACACCTCGCTCCGCTCGGCGCGAGCCTCCGGAGGGGGCCGTGCAGACTGACCGCATGAGGCTCGGGGTGCTGGACGTCGGCTCGAACACCGTGCACCTGCTCGTGGTCGACGCCCATCGCGGCGGCCACCCGACCCCGCAGCACGACGACCGCTGGCTGCTACGCCTCGCCGAGCACGTCGGCGACGACGACCTGCTGTCCAAGGACGGCGAGAAGGCGCTGCTCAAGGCGGTGCGCAAGGCGTGCGAGCAGGCCGAGAAGCAGCGCTGCGACGAGGTGCTGGCGCTGGTCACCTCCGCCATCCGCGAGGCCCGCAACGGCATGGAGGTGCTGGAGCGGGTCCGGCAGAAGACCGGCGTGCAGCTGCAGGTGACCAGCGGCGAGGACGAGGCGCGGCTGACCTTCCTCGCCGTCCGCCGGTGGTTCGGGTGGAGCGCCGGGCGGCTGCTCGTGCTCGACATCGGCGGCGGGTCGCTGGAGCTGGCCAGTGGCCTGGACGAGGACCCCGACGTGGCGCTGTCGCTCCCGCTGGGTGCCGGCCGGATGACCCGGCGCTACCTCCCCGAGGCGCGCACCGGTGGCCGCCCGGACCTGCGTGCCCTCGCCGAGCTCGACGAGTACGCCGCGGACCTGCTCAAGCCGGCGGCGAAGAAGCTGCTGGCCGGCGGTCCACCGGACCTGGTGGCGGCGACCTCCAAGACGTTCCGGACGCTGGCCCGGCTGACCGGCGCGGCGCCCTACTCCGCGGGGCTGCGCGCGCCGCGCCAGCTGACCCTCGAGGGGCTGGCGCAACTGCTCGGGTTCGTCGCCCGCATCGAGTCCTCGGCGCTGGCCGAGCTGCAGGGCGTCTCGCCCGACCGCGCGCACCAGATCCCCGGCGGCGCCGTCGTGGCGCGGGCCGCGATGCGGGCGCTGGACGTACCGTCCGTGCGGATCTGCCCGTGGGCGCTGCGGGAGGGCGTCATCCTCCGGCGACTGGACTCGTTGGAGGACGAGAGATGAGCACTCCTCCCGGCAGCCGCGGCGAGGGGCGCCGCGACCCGGAGACCGGCGGTCGGCCGCTGGCCGACATCCTGCGCGAGGCCGGCGTCGAGTCGCCGACCCGCGGCCGGCGCCGCCGCGGGGAGGAGCTCGAGGACACCGGCGTCCGCCAGCGCGGCTCCGGGGACACCGGACGGGTCGCCGACCGGCCGGAGTTCGGCCGGCGCGCGAGCGACCACGCCGGGGACCGGACCGGGAGCCGGCCGGGGGACCGGGTCAGGGAGAAGATCGAGGGTGCCGAGGCACCGGCGCCGGAGCGGCGGGTCGGACGTCGGCAGCCCGAGCCCTCCACCGCGGCCATCCCGGGCCTGCGGCCCTCCCGCAAGCCGGGCGTCCCGGCCGCCGCCGGGGCCACGCGCGACGGCACGGCGCGGGAGGGGACGGCGCGCGAGCGGGCACCCCGGGCGCGGACGGCGGGCGCCGACCCCGGGCCGCGGACCGGCCCGATCCCCGTCGTCCGGACCGACGACCCGCCGATGCTCGAGGACGAGGGCGCCGGGTCCGGTGAGGGCGCGCTCGCCTGGCTGCGCTTCATCGGCGAGCTGGTGCTCGCGCTGGCCGCCGGGGTCGGCATCTACTTCCTGTTCACCGTGCTGTGGCAGCAGCTGCCCTACGTGGCGGTGCTGCTGGCCCCGGTCGCCGTCGCTGGCCTGGTCGGCGCTGTCAGCGCGTGGCGGCAGCGCCAGGACCGGGAGCCGGCCGGCGCGCGGCTGGTGGCGGTGCTGGTCTTTGCCGGGACCCTGCTCACCATCGCGCCCGCCGCCGGCCTGCTCTCCACCGCGTGAGGGCCCCGTCCTGCCCGCCCTCCGCGGGCTCGGGGCGGGACGGGGGACAGGGCCGTCGTCCTAGTCCTCGTCGGCGTCCTCGTCCTGGTCCGCGGCGGCGAACTGCTCGACGATCGCGGCGGTGAACGCGTCGAGGTCGTCCGGCTCGCGACTGGTGACGAGGTTGCCGTCGACGACGACCTCCTCGTCGACCCAGTCGGCACCGGCGTTGCGCAGGTCGGTCTGCAGCGAGGGCCAGGAGGTCATCCGCCGCCCGCGGACGACGTCGGCCTCGGCCAGCACCCACGGCGCATGGCAGATCGCCGCCACCGGCTTGCCCGCCTCGAAGAAGGCCTTCACGAAGGCCACCGCGTCGGCGTCGGCGCGGACGAAGTCGCCGTTGATGACCCCTCCGGGCAGCACCAGCGCGCCGTACTCGTCGGGGTCGGCCGAGCTGACCACCGCGTCCACCTTCTTGGTGTCGCCCTTGTCGATGTGCTGGTAGGCGGTGATCTCCCCGGCCTCGAGGGACACCAGCTCCGGCTGGGCACCGGCCTCCTCGAGCGCCTGCCACGGCCGGTCGAGCTCGACCTGCTCCACGCCGTCGGTCGCGAGGACGGCCACCTTCAACCCGTTGAGTTCGTCAGCCATGCGGCGGCGGCTACCCCGCCCCCGAGGAGCACACACGCCGCGAGCACTAGGTTCGGCCCCGTGCGTGCGCAGCTCACACCCCCGGTGCGCCGCCTGCTCGACGGGCTGCCCCGGACCGGCCGGCAGGTCGCCGACCCGGTCCGCGCCGCCGCCGACGCCACCGCGGCGGGGTGCGCGGTCGCCCTCGAGCACACGCCGGCCGCGGACCCCGCCGCCGAGCTGCGCGACCTCGTCGCCCGGGTGGCCGACGCCGGGCTGGCGAGCGCCTGCGAGCTCACCGTCCCCGTCGACCGGCTGGGCCCCTCGGCCGCCGGGGTGGTCGCCGCTGCGGCCGACGCCGGGCTGGACGTCGCGCTGGACGGCGCCCCGGCAGCGGTGGACGCCCTCGCGGCGGAGGCCGGGCCGCTCACCGTGGTGGTCCGTGCGGCCGACGCCGGCGCCGAGGAGCGCTGCCGTGCCCTGGCGGGCGACCGGGTGCGGCTGACGGGCGCGCACCTGCCCGGCCGGCGGGGTGCGGCCGCCGACCTGGCCTTCGTGCGCTGCCTCGACGTGCTGATGAGCGGGGCCGGGCGCCCCGGCGTCGGCACGACCGACCCGCGGCTGGTCGCCCTCGCCGGCGAGCGCGCCGCCTGGAACGAACGAGCCCCCGACAGCTGGGAGTACGTCATGCCGTGGCAGGTCCGCAGCGAGCAGCAGCGCCGGCTGGTCGCCGGCGGGTACCGGGTGCGGGTGGTCCTCCGCTCGGGTCCCGCGACCCCCGCCCTCCCTCCGGCGGGCCGGTCGTGAGCGCGGGGGAGGTCCGCCGCACCGGCCTGGCGATCATCGGCGGCGGGAAGATCGGGGAGGCGCTGCTCTCGGGTCTGGTCCGCCGCGGCGGACCCGGGGGGATCGTGGTCTGCGAGCGCAGTCCCGAGCGCGCCGCGCAGCTGACGGAGCGGTACGGCGTCCCGGTGCTGGGGCTGGCCGAGGCCGCCGCCCGTGCCCGGGTGCTGCTGCTCGCGGTCAAGCCCCAGGACATCGGCACGCTGCTCGGGTCGCTGGCGGGCTCGGTGGACGCCGGTCACCTCGTGGTCTCGGTGGCCGCCGGCGTCCCGACGTCGACGATCGAGGCGGCGCTGCCCGAGGGCGTCCCCGTCGTCCGGGTCATGCCCAACACCCCGGCGCTGGTGGACGAGGGGATGAGCGTCCTGTCGGCCGGGGCGCACGCCCACGAGGGGCACCTCGACGAGGCCGAGGCCCTGTTGGCCGCCGTCGGGCGGGTGCGGCGGGTGCCGGAGGCCCAGCAGGACGCCGTGACGGCCCTGTCGGGCAGCGGGCCGGCCTACTTCTTCTACCTGGTCGAGGCGATGGTCGACGCCGGCATCCTGCTCGGCCTGCCGCGCGACCTGGCCGTGGACCTCATCGTGCAGACCGCCCTGGGCTCGGCGGTGATGCTGCGCGACTCCGGCGAGCACCCGGTGCAGCTGCGGGAGGCGGTCACCAGCCCGGGCGGGACGACGATCGCCGCCATCCGGGAACTGGAGCGGCACAGCGTGCGCGCGGCGCTGATCGCGGCCATCGAGGCGGCGCACGCGCGCTCGGTGGAGCTCGGACGGGCCGCGCGCGACCGGTGACCGTACCCCGACGGAGCGTCGATGTGTCGACACAGCGTGACTGCGTCGCCACGAGCCGCCCACGACGCGCCCGGACACATGTCGACGTGGCTACATAGGTGTAGTTCTGCCCAGGACGGACCGTTCCCCCTGTTCGTTTCTTCCATCGCTTCTGTCACGCATGTCCCCCTACTCTCTGTGTCAGCACATGCGGGCTCCGTAGTCGGTGGGGAAGCCGACGCCCGGCGCGTGCTAGGTCCGGAGATGAAGAGATGACCATGCCCCAGCGCACCGTTCCCGCCGCCTACGCCCGTCCCGGCGTTCCCGGCCCGCGCCCCGTCGGCCGGCCGATCCAGGCCGCCACCATGGCCCGCCCCGTCCCGCCGCAGCACCCGGCCGCCATGCCCGTCGGCCGCCCGCCGGTCCCGGCTCCCCGCGCCGCCGTCACCTTCCTGACGGTCGCCGAGGTCGCCAGCATGATGCGCGTCTCCAAGATGACCGTGTACCGCCTGGTGCACGCCGGTGAGCTCGCCGCCGTCCGCGTCGGCCGTTCGTTCCGCGTGCCGGAGCGCGCCGTCCAGGACTACCTGCGCGACGCCTACACCGACATCGCCTGAGGGAGGACCTCCCTGTCCCCCGCCACTCGCGAGCTCGTGGCGGGACCCTGCAAGGAGGCCGTTCCAGCACGTCACCCGCACCACCCCACCCCTGCGGGTGGGTCCGGATCGCCGGCAGGTCCACGCGGCAGCGTCGCCGCGGGGCCGCCGGGTACGCTCGGACGCCGAGCGACACCGGGGCCAGTGCGGCCCGGGTCGTCGCACGCGAGCTGATCACCTCGCGCGGCGCCCGGTGCGACCTCCCGGTCGACGGTGGCCGCCGCGCTGCAACGACGTCGGGAGCAGGCACATGGGTTCGGTCATCAAGAAGCGCCGCAAGCGGATGGCGAAGAAGAAGCACCGCAAACTGCTGAAGAAGACCCGCGTCCAGCGCCGCAACAAGAAGTGAGCTGACGCTCGTGCCGCCCGCCGTCGTCCTGGTCACCGGTGTGAGCCGGTGGCTCGGGGGTGCGCTGGCGGCCGAGCTCGCTCGCGACCGGGCCATCGAGCGGGTCATCGGGGTGGACACCGTCCCCCCGTCGCCGGAGGTGCTCCGCCGGCTGGGACGCACCGAGTTCGTGCGGGCCGACATCCGGAACCCGATGATCGGCAAGGTCATCGCGACGGCCTCGGTCGACACGGTCGTGCACATGAACATCAGCTCCACGCCCGTCGGCTCCGGCGGGCGGGGGCCGATGAAGGAGCTCAACGTCATCGGCACGATGCAGCTGCTGGCGGCCTGCCAGCGGGCTGAGTCGGTCCGCCGGTTCGTGCTGAAGTCGAGCAGCGCCGTCTACGGCGCCTCCTCCCGTGACCCCGCGGTCTTCACCGAGAAGATGCAGGCCCGTCGGGTGCCCTCCGGGGGCTTCGCCCGGGACAGCGTCGACATCGAGGGCTACGTGCGGTCCTTCGCGCGCCGCCGTCCCGACGTCGGGGTGGCCGCACTGCGCTTCACCAACTTCATCGGCCCGCGCATCGACTCGGTGCTCACCTCGTTCCTCCGCATGCCGCTGGTCCCCACGGCGCTGGGGTACGACGCCCGCGTGCAACTGCTCCACGAGGACGACGCCCTCGCCGTGCTGACCCGAGCCACCACCGGTGACTTCGCCGGCACCGTGAACGTCGGCGGGCAGGGCACGTTGCTGCTGTCGCAGCTGATCCGCCGGCTCGGCCGGCTGCAGGTCCCCCTGCCCTCGCCCGCACTCGGTCGGCTGGGCCGGTTCACCCGCCGGTTCGGGTTCGTCGACTACTCCCCGGAACAGATGCGCTTCCTCAACTTCGGCCGGGTCGTGGACACCACCGTGCTGCGTGACGAGTTCGGCTACACCCCCCGGTACACCACCGAGCAGGCGCTGGCCGACTACGCGACCACCCTGGTGCCGGTCATCCCGCCCGGGGTGGTCGCCGGTGTCACCGGGCGGGCGCAGGACCTCGTGGCCCGGATCGGTGCGACGGCCGACACGGTGGGGGAGCGGCTGCGGCCGTCGCCGCCGTCCCCGGGACTGCGGGCGGTGCGCGATGCCTGAGGCACGGGTCATCCCGCTGCGGCCCGACGACGAGGAGCCGCGGGTCCCACCGCCGTCGTCCGCCTCGTGGGAGGAGCAGGTCGCCGGTGGCCTGGAGTTCCTCCGCCGTCGGGTGACCGGCGACTACGACACCGACGAGTTCGGCTTCGACCCCGACCTCACCGACCACGTGCTGCTCCCGATGCTGCGGCCGCTGTTCGAGCGCTGGTTCCGGGTGGAGACCCACGGCGTGGAGAACGTGCCCACCACCGGCGGCGGGCTGGTCGTGGCCAACCACTCGGGCACCCTGCCGCTCGACGCGATGATGGCCACGGTCGCACTGCACGACGACCACCCCGCCCGCCGGCGGCTGCGGCTGCTCGGCGCCGACCTGGTCTTCGACCTGCCGTTCATCGGCTCGCTGTCGCGCAAGCTCGGTTCCACGCTGGCCTGCAACGAGGACGCCGAGCGGCTGCTCACCGGCGGCGAACTGGTCGGGGTCTTCCCCGAGGGGTTCAAGGGGATCGGCAAGCCGTTCCGCGAGCGGTACACGCTGCAGCGATTCGGCCGCGGGGGTTTCGTCACGGCCGCACTGCGCACCGGGGCGCCGATCATCCCGTGCGCGATCGTCGGGGCCGAGGAGACGTACCCGATGATCGGCAACGTCAAGACCGTCGCCCGGCTGCTCGGCCTGCCCTACTTCCCGGTGACGCCGACCTTCCCGGCGCTCGGCCCGCTGGGGCTGGTGCCGCTGCCGTCGAAGTGGCTGATCGCCTTCGGTGAGCCGATCGAGACGGCCTCCTACGGTCCGGCGGCCGCCGAGGACCCGATGCTCGTCTTCAACCTCACCGACCAGGTGCGCGAGACCATCCAGCAGTCGCTCTACCAGCTCCTCCTGCAGCGCAAGTCCGTCTGGGGGTAGGGAGCCGCCCTGCGAGGCGGGGCGAGGAGTGGGGGCCGGAGGCTCCCGCGATCGAGCGTCGAGCGGGGCTCAGCGCAGGCCGGGCACGGCACCTGGCCGCGGTCGGAGCGCGGAGCGCGACAGGGAGCTCAGCTCACCTTGCGGCGGCGGAGGGCGAGCGCGCCGCCGACCAGCCCACCGGAGAGGGCGGCGGCCGCCACGGTCGGCACGACGGTCTTCGCGGCCTTGCGGCCGGTGCGGAAGTCCTTGATCTCCCAACCGCGCGAGCGGGCGACCGCGCGCAGCTCGGTGTCGGGGTTCACCGCGATCGCGCGGCCGGTGAGCGTGAGCATCGGGAGGTCGTTGGAGCTGTCGCTGTAGGCGGTGCAGCGCGACAGGTCCAGGCCCTCCCGCTCGGCCAGCGCCCGGACCGCCTCGGCCTTGGCCTCGCCGTGCATGAGCTCGCCGACCAGCCGGCCGGTGTAGTGCCCGTCCACGACCTCCGCGACGGTGCCCAGCGCGCCGGTGAGCCCCAGCCGGTGGGCGATGATGCTGGCCAGCTCCACCGGTGTCGCCGTCACCAGCCAGACCCGCTGCCCGGCGTCGAGGTGCTGCTGGGCGAGCACTCGCGTGCCGGCCCAGATCCGGTCGGCCATGAGCTCGTCGTAGATCTCCTCGCCGGCCTGGACGATCTCGGCGACCGGTCGCCCGGCCACGAAGGCCAGTGCGCTCTCGCGGATCGTGTGCATGTCGTCGGCGCTCTCGTTGCCGGCGATCCGGAACTTCGCCTGCTGCCACACGAAGCGCGTCATGTCGCGGGCGGTGAGGTACTTGCGGGCGGCCAGGCCGCGGGCGAACCAGAAGATCGACGCGCCGACCATCATCGTGTTGTCGACGTCGAAGAACGCCGCCGCGGTCAGGTCCGGGACGGCGGCCGGTGCCGGCTCGACCTCGGCGGCCGCGGCCGAGGCGGCGCCGGCGACGTGCGCCCGCGTCTCCTCGTCCGGCACGGCCGCCGAGCGCGCGCGGCGGCCGCGGAAGGGCAGTCCCGGCACGACGACCTCCACTGTCGCTCCTCCACCGCCCTCGCGGGCGGCCGGTGGACACCCGACCCTAGTGGCGTCGCGCGGAGGATCGGCCGGGGGTCCCGGCACCGCTCGGACCTCGCGGAGTCGGCACACCAGCGGCCGGGTGCAGATCGGCAGCGGGGTGTCCAGCAGCGGGGCGTCGGGCTCCACGGGGACCGCGGGCGCCGGCAGCGGCACCGGGAGGTCGGGCACCGGCAGCGGCGACTCCACCGGCGGGCTCTCGGGCACAGGGGCCGTCCCGCCGTCGTCCTCGCCGGGGGAGGGGCCGCTGCTCCGGTCCGCGCCCCCGGACCCCGGGGCGGACGGCGCGGTGCTGCAGCGCCTTGACGGCGCCGTCCTCCTTGCCCATGACCGCCGGCGTCTCGGCCACCGAGAGGCCCTGCAGGAAGCGCAGCGGGATGCACTCCTGCTGCTCGCCGCCCGGCTGCCGGATGCAGGCCAGCGGCTGCTCGTCGGTCAGCGCCTGCACGACGGCGTCCTCCGGTCCGTCGGTGACCCGGTCGGCGTCGCGCATGTCGGCGGTGGTGACCTCGAGCCGGAACCGGCTGCTCCCGACATGGTCGCGGACGATGTTGCGGGCGATGGTCACCAGCCAGGCCCCGGGTCGCGGCCCTGGGAGGACAGCGAGTCGATCCGGCGCAGCGCGCGGACGAACGTCTCGCTGGTGGAGTCCTCGGCCTGGGCGCGGTCGCCGACCCGGTGCAGCAGGTACCGGTGGGCGATCGTCACGTAGTGGTCTGGAGGCGGCCGAACGCCTCCGCGTCGCCGTCCTGCGCCCGGCGGACCAGCGCCCGGACGTCGACGACCGGCGGCGGCACCGCCTCGCCGGGGGCCGCGACCTCCTCGGCGGCCTCCTGCGCGCGGGCGTCGGTCTCGGCGGCGACGTCGTCCGGCGACGCCGTGGCCTCCCCCGGGCGGGACCCCGCGCTCCGCTCCCGGCGCCGGGGCGGAGCGGTTCCGGGGCTCCGGTGCGGGCAGCGTGCCGCCGACGGCGCGTGGGTAGGGGGTCGGGCGCGGCCGGCGCGTGGGCCGCGGACGGAGCTCGCCGGACGCCACGGGCGGGGCGGCGGGCACGCGCTCGTCCGCAGGGCGCGACCGTCGCCTGCGTCCGTCCTCTCGTCCGCCCGCCGGGGACGGCGTCGTCCCCGGCCCGTGACGCCCGTGCGGGGCCCGCGGTACTGCGGGTCGGAGCCCATGGTGACAACATGACTCCGGTCCGTCCGCGCCACCCGGTCGAGTGCCGGTGCGAGGCGCCCCCGGGAGACCATGGCCGCTCCACCAGAGGAGGTGTCGATGACCGACGTCGGTGGCTCGCTGTCCGTGCTGGTGCGCGCGGCGGCGCAGGACCGCGCGGACGCGCCGGCCGTCGTGGCCGGCGAGGAGCGGCTGAGCTGGGGTCAGTTGGACGCGCAGGTGGACCGCGCGGCCGCCGGCTACGCGGCCCGTGGGCTGACCCCGGGCGAGCGGGTGGCGGTGCAGCTGCCCAACGGCGTCGACTGGCTGCGGGCGACGCTGGGCGCCCTGCGCGCGGGCCTGGTCGTCGTCCCGGTCAACACCGCCTACACGGACCCGGAGCTGGAGTACCTGCTCACCGACTCCGGGGCGTCGCTGCTCGTCGCGGCCGGCGACCGGCCCCCGGTGGCCGGCGTGCCGGTGGTCGCCGGCCCGCCGGTGGACGACGCCCCGCCACCGGCCGTCCCCGAGGGGGCCGGGGGGGATCCGGACACCGTGCCGGCCTTCCTCTCCTACACCAGCGGGACCACCGGCCGGCCGCGCGGCGCGATGCTGTCGGCGGCCGCGCTGCGGGCCAACCAGGAGCAGTGCCTGCGCATGGACCCGCCGCCGGTCCGGCCCGACGACCGCGTCCTGCTCGTGCTGCCGCTGTTCCACGTCTACGGGCTCAACGCCGGCTTCGGCCTGGTCGCCGCCACCGGCGCCTGCGCGGTGCTCGCGGAGTCCTTCGACCCGGTCGGCTCCCTCGAGGTGATGGCCCGCGAGGAGGTCACCGCGGTCCTGGGCGCCCCGCCGGTGTTCCAGGCGTGGCTGGCCGCCGGGTCCGACGACGTCCTCCGCCGCGCCTTCGCCGCCGTCCGCATCGCCACCTCCGGCGCCGCGCCGCTGCCCGAGGAGGTCTGGACGGCGATGCGCGAGCGGGCCGGGGTCAGCGTGTGGGAGGGCTACGGGCTCACCGAGGCCTCCCCGGTGGTGGCCAGCACCCTGGCGACCGGGCGGGCCAAGCCCCGCTGCATCGGCGGCCCGATCCCCGGCGTGGAGCTGCAGCTGCGCGACACCGCGCTGCACCAGCCGGTGGAGGAGGACGAGGTCTCGACGTACGGCGACCTCGCCGAGGACGGCCCCGGCGAGATCTGGGTGCGCGGCGCCAACCTCTTCTCCGGCTACTGGCCCGACGGGGTCGGCGGTCCGGACGCCGAGGGCTGGCTGGCCACCGGCGACCTCGCCTACGCCGACGAGGACGGCGACCTGCACCTGGTCGACCGGCGCAGCGACCTCATCCTGGTCAGCGGCTTCAACGTCTACCCCGCCGAGGTGGAGCGGGTGCTCGACGCGCACCCGGCCGTCGCGGAGAGCGCGGTCATCGGCGTGCCCGACCCGCGGACCGGCGCCGCCGTCCGGGCCGTGGTCGCGCTGCGGCCGGGCCGGCAGCTCGGCTTCGAGGAGCTGCGCGAGCACGCCGCGGCGTCCCTCGCCCGGTACAAGGTGCCGACGTCGGTGCACGTGCTCGGCGCGTTGCCGCACTCGCTGACCGGCAAGGTCAGCCGGGCCCGGCTGCGCGAGCTCGGCCTGGCCCGCGCCGACGAGGAGCCGACGGCGTCCGGGGGCGACGGTGACCGCTGACGCGCCCCGGCTGCAGCTGCTGACCCGCGCCGACTGCCACCTGTGCGCGGTGGCCGCGGAGACCCTCGCCCGGCTCGCGGCCGAGGCCGGGCTGGCGGTCGCGGAGGTCGACGTGGACGCCGACCCGGAGCTGCAGGCCGAGTACGGCGACCGGGTGCCGGTCGTGCTGCTCGACGGGCGGGAGCACTCCTACTTCACCGTCGACGTGCCCCGGCTGCGGCGGGACCTCGGCCTGTAGCGGGAGGGCCCTGCCGCCGACGGGGCCACTCCCGCGCCGTTTCTGACGCGCCCGCGCTGCTGCACCGGCGCGGGGGTGGGTGGGACGGCGCGGGGGTGCGCCGGCCGGGCCGGCCCGAGCCCGGGGCCCACCCGGGCGGGTCGAGCAGGGAGACGCGGGGTATGGTCTCCACCACAGCGGGGCGCATCTGCGCTGGGGAGCGGCCTCCCGGCCCCTCAGCGACTTTGTTCCTGCGTTCACAAGCGGTTACCGTGGCGTTCGCCGGGCGGCGGACCGCCCGGGTCCCCGATGTCGTTCGACCGCATCCGGCACCCGCCGGAACCCCCGGGCGCGACCTGCTGTGGAGTGCCACATGACCGAGCTCACGAGGTCATGCGACGGCACAGCTCCTCAGGGCACGGGGGCGACGCGCGCCAGCGAGGAGTGCTCCGTGCCCTCACCCCGGCCCCGGATCCCGGAGGCCACCGTCGCACGCCTGGCCGTGTACCTGCGCGTGCTGACCGGTCTGGCCGACGGCGGGCGCAGCAACGTCTCCTCGGGTGAGCTCGCCTCGGCGGCGGGTGTGAACCCGGCCGGGCTGCGCAAGGACCTCTCGCACCTGGGCCCCTGCGGGGTCCGCGGAGTGGGCTACGAGGTGGCCACGCTGCGCGACCGCATCGCCCGGGTCCTCGGCGTCGAGCGGTCCCGCCCCTGCGTGCTGGTGGGGATCGGCAACCTGGGCACCGCCCTGGCCGACTACGCCGGCTTCGGCAGCCGCGGGTTCCGCTTCGTCGGGCTCTTCGACGCCGCCCCGGACCGCGTCGGTCGGCGGATCGGCGGCCAGCCGGTGCGCCCGATGGACGAGCTGGACGAGGTGGTGGCCGCCACGGCGGCCACGATCGGGGTCATCGCGACACCGGCCGACGTCGCCCAGTCGGTCTGCGACCGGCTGACCGCGGCCGGGGTGAGGAGCATCTTGAACTTCGCGCCGGTGGCGCTGAACGCGCCCGCGGGGGTCGACGTCCGCCAGGTCGACCTCTCCGTCGAACTGCAGGTCCTCGCGTTCCTCGGTCAGCAGCGCGGCGCCACGGCGCCCACGGCACTGGAGGCACCGACCGTGGAGGTGACCGCATGAGCCTGCTGGCGGTGGGCGTGAGCCACCAGACCGCTCCCGTCGCGCTGCTCGAGCAGTTCGCGATGGGCGCCGACGACACCGTCAAGGCGCTGCACGAGCTGGTCGGCAGCGACCACGTCAGCGAGGCGATCGTGCTGGCGACCTGCAACCGGGTCGAGGTCTTCGCCGAGGTGGACCGGTTCCACGGCGGCGTCGCCGACGTCAGCCGGGTGCTGGCCCGCCAGGCCGGCGCCACGGTGGAGGAGCTCTCCCCGTACGTCACCGTCCACTACGAGGACCAGGCCGTCGCGCACCTGTTCACCGTCGCCGCCGGCCTGGACTCCATGGTCGTGGGGGAGACGCAGGTGCTCGGCCAGCTGCGCAACGCCTACGCGCTCGCCCGCGAGCAGGGCACCGTCGGCCGGGCGATGCACCCGGTGGCGCAGCGGGCGCTGCGGGTCGGCAAGCGGGTCCACTCCGAGACCGGGATCGACAAGGCCGGCGCCTCGCTGGTGTCGGTCTCCCTCGACCGGGCCGAGGAGCGCATCGGCTCGCTGGCGGGCCGTCCGGTGCTCGTCGTCGGCGCCGGCTCCATGGGCGCCCTGGCCGCGACCACCCTGGCCCGCCGCGGCGCCGCCGTGACCGTGAGCAGCCGCACGCCCGCGCACGCCCAGAGGCTGGCGACCTCCGTCGAGGGCCGGGCCGCCGACCTCGCCGACCTGCCCGCGGAGGTCGCCGCCGCCGACGTGCTGGTCACCTGCACCGGCGCGCGCGGCGTCGTCATCGGCACCGAGGTGGTGGCCGGCGCGATGCGGTCCAGGATCGGGACCACCGGGCCGGACCGGCCGCTGGTCGTCATCGACCTGGCCCTGCCGCGGGACGTCGACCCGGGCGTGGCCGCGCTGCCCGGCGTGCACGTGGTGGACCTGGCCCTCCTGCAGGGCGAGAGGAACGGAGCCCTCCTGCAGGGCGAGAGGAACGGAGCCCTCCTGCAGGGTGAGCGCGGTGCCGACGGCCACGCGCACGCGAGCCCGGTCGCGGCGGACGACGTCGCCGCGGCGCACGCGCTCATCGAGGCCGAGACCGCGCTGCTGCGGGCCGAGCGGCAGGCCGCCGCGGTCGCGCCGACGGTCTCCGCGCTGCGCAGCCAGGCCGCCGAGGTGGTCGACGCCGAGCTGCTGCGGCTCGCGGCCCGGCTGCCCGACCTGGACGCCCGTGCCCGCGCCGAGGTCGCGCGCACCGTCCGCCGCGTCGTCGACAAGCTGCTGCACGAGCCGACCGTGCGGGTCAAGGAGCTGGCCAGTGCCCCCGGGGGCGTGGACTACGCCGACGCGCTGCGGGCGCTGTTCGGGCTGGGCATCGACGCCGAGGTCATCCCGGCGCGGACGAACCTGGCCGAGGCGGTCACCGTCGACCCCGACGAGCTGCGGCCCGGGGGGACGGCGTGACGGCGACCACCACGGGCACCCTCCGGCTGGGCACCCGCGCCAGCCAGCTGGCCACCACCCAGTCGCAGGCGGTCGCCGACGCGATCACCGCGGCCAGCGGCGTCCCGGTCCAGCTGGTGCACATCAGCACCGAGGGCGACCGCTCCTCGGCCGCGATCGCGCAGCTCGGCGGCACCGGCGTCTTCGTGACGGCGATCCGGCAGGCGCTGCTCGAGGGCACCGTCGACGTCGCCGTCCACAGCTACAAGGACCTGCCCACGCTGCCCGAGCCGGGGCTGACCATCGCCGCCGTCCCGCCGCGGGAGGACCCGCGCGACGCGCTGGTCGCCCGCGACGGCCTGACCCTCGGCGAGCTGCCGCCGGGGTCGAAGGTGGGCACCGGCGCACCGCGGCGGGTCGCCCAGCTGCGCGCCCTGGGCCTCGGTCTCGAGGTGGTGCCGATCCGCGGCAACGTCGACACCCGGATGAACCGGGTCGTCCCGGGCGACCTGGACGCCGTCGTGCTGGCCCGCGCCGGGCTCACCCGGCTGGGCCGGCTGTCGGCGGTCACCGAGACGCTCGACCCGCTGCAGGTCCTCCCCGCGCCGGCGCAGGGCGCGCTGGCCGTGGAGTGCCGCGGTGACGACGAGCGCACCCGGCAACTGCTCGCCGCCCTCGACGACGCCGGCACCCGCGCCTGCGTCGTCGCCGAGCGGACGACGCTGGCGGCGCTGGAGGCCGGCTGCAGCGCGCCGGTCGCCGCGTACGCCGAGCTCGCCGAGGGGGAGGACGGCCCCGAGCTGTTCCTCCGCGCCTCGGTCACCGCGGTCGACGGCAGCGACGGCGTCCGCGGCTCGATCACCGGGCCGCCCGCCGAGGCCGAGCGCCTCGGCCGCGAGCTCGCCGCGGAGCTGCTCGACCGGGGCGCCGCCGAGCTGATGGCGGCCTCCCGGTGACAGCCACCCCCCGGGCCGGGCAGCAGGTCCCGGCCCCCCGTACCCCCGCACACGAGCCCTCCGGGGCCAGAACCAGGAGCAGGACATGACGCGCAAGAACGGCGCGGCGGCCGGCAGGGTCGTCTTCGTCGGCGCCGGCCCGGGCGACCCCGGGATGCTGACCGCCCGGGCCACCGCGGCGCTCGCCTCGGCCGACACCGTGCTCGTCGACCCCGGCGTCGCGCCGGCGGTCACCGAGGCCGTGCGCGCCGACCGGCCCGAGCTCGAGCTGACCCCCGCCACCGGGGAGCCGGCCGAGGTGGCCAAGGCCGCCGTGGCCGCCGCCAAGTCCGGCGGCACCGTCGTCCGGCTGGTCGCCGGCGACCCGTTCACCTCCGACGACGTGGTCAAGGAGGTGCTGGCCGTGGGCCGCACCTCGGTCGGCTTCGACGTCGTCCCGGGTGTCGCCTCCGCCACCGCCGTGCCGGCCTTCGCCGGTGTCGCGCTCGGCGGCACCTCGCTGTCGGCCGACCTGCGCGGCGGCGAGGCCGGCCTGGTGGCGCTCGCCGCCGCGGCGAAGAGCCTGGACGCGCCGCTGGTGCTGCAGGGCAACGCCGAGGACCTCCCCGACGCCGCCGCGCGGCTGGTCGAGGGCGGCCTGTCCGGCTCCACCCCGGTCGTCGTCACCACCGGCGGCTCGGGCACCGGGCAGAAGAGCGTCGTCGCCAAGCTGGCCGCCGTCGCCGAGAAGACCGCCGGGCTGGACGCCGTCAGCGGCCCGGTCGTGGCGACCGTCGGGTCGGTCGTCGACAAGCGCGCCCGGCTGTCCTGGTGGGAGAGCCGGCCGCTGTTCGGCTGGCGGGTGCTGGTGCCGCGCACCAAGGACCAGGCCGGCGAGATGAGCGACCGGCTGCGGTCCTACGGCGCCGTCCCGGTCGAGGTGCCGACCATCGCCGTCGAGCCGCCGCGCAGCCCCGCGCAGATGGACCGGGCCATCAAGGGCCTGGTCACCGGCCGCTACGGCTGGATCGTCTTCACCTCGGTCAACGCGGTGAAGGCCGTCCGGGAGAAGTTCGTCGAGCTGGGCCTCGACGCCCGCGCGTTCGCCGGCGTCAAGGTGGCCTGCGTCGGTGAGTCCACCGCCGACGCGGTGCGCGCCTTCGGCATCGCGCCGGAGCTGCTGCCCACCGGGCAGCAGTCCAGCGAGGGCCTGCTGGCCGACTTCCCGGAGTACGACGACGTGCTCGACCCGATCAACCGGGTGCTGCTGCCGCGCGCCGACATCGCCACCGAGACCCTCGCCGCGGGCCTGCAGGAGCGCGGCTGGGAGATCGACGACGTGACCGCCTACCGCACCGTCCGGGCCGCCCCGCCGCCCGCCCCGGTGCGCGAGGCGATCAAGGGCGGCGGCTTCGACGCGGTGTGCTTCACCTCGTCGAGCACCGTGCGCAACCTGGTCGGCATCGCCGGCAAGCCGCACGCCAAGACCGTCGTCGCGGTGATCGGCCCGCAGACCGCGGCCACGGCGCAGGAGTTCGGCCTGCGGGTCGACGTCCAGCCCGAGACCGCCGCCGTCGGCCCGCTGGTCGACGCCCTGGCCGAGCACGCCCTGTCCCTCCGCGAGGCGGAGGGCGGCGAGGAGAAGTGAGCGAGCTCGCGAGCTCACCGGTGAGCACAGCACCCGCCGTCACGCGGGCGCCGAGCGCCGGCGAGGTGGACGCGTGACGGGGGGCGCGACTCCCGGGTTCGCGCGCGGGCGTCGGCTGCGGTCGACACCCGCGCTGCGGCGGCTCACTGCGCAGACCCGGCTGGCCCCGGCCGACCTGGTGCTGCCGGTCTTCGTCAAGGAGGGCATCGCCGAGCCGCAGCCGATCAGCTCGATGCCCGGCGTCGTCCAGCACACGACCGAGTCGCTGCGCAAGGCCGCGCACGAGGCGGCGGAGGCCGGCATCGGCGGGCTGATCCTCTTCGGCATCCCGTCGGAGAAGGACGCCGTCGGCTCGCAGGCCGACGCCGCCGACGGCGTCGTCAACGTCGCCCTGCAGCAGCTGCGCGCCGACCTCGGCGACGAGCTGGTGCTCATGGCCGACCTGTGCCTGTGCGAGTACACCGACCACGGGCACTGCGGGCTGGTCACCCCGGCCGGCGTCGTCGACAACGACCCCACGCTGGACCGCTACGCCTCGGTGGCCATCGCCCAGGCCCAGGCCGGGGCGCACGTCATCGCCCCCAGCGGGATGATGGACGGCCAGGTCGCGGCGATCCGCCGGGCCCTGGACGGTGCGGCGTTCCAGGAGACGCCGATCCTCGCCTACGCCGCGAAGTACGCCTCGGGTTTCTACGGCCCGTTCCGCGAGGCCGCCGAGGGCGCACCGCAGTTCGGCGACCGCTCGACCTACCAGATGGACCCGCCCAACGCCGACGAGGCGCTGCGCGAGGTGGCGCAGGACCTCGCCGAGGGCGCCGACGCGGTCATGGTCAAGCCCGCGCTGCCCTACCTGGACATCGTGGCCCGGGTGGCCGACGCCGTCGACGTCCCGGTCAGCGCATACCAGGTCAGCGGCGAGTACGCGATGCTCGAGGCGGCCGCCGCCAACGGCTGGGTGGACCGGCAGCGGGCCGTCCTCGAGACGCTCACCGCGATCCGCCGCGCCGGTGCCGGCACCGTGCTGACCTACTGGGCGGTGGAAGCGGCCCGCTGGCTGCGATGACGTACGACGAGCCCGGGGGCTCCTGGCGGCCGTTCTGGCTGGTCGCCGGGGTCCTCGGGCTCGTCGCGGTCCTGGACCTGGCGCTGCCGGGCCCGGACGTGCCGCCGATGACCTGGGTGCTCGCGGTCGTGCTGGCTCTCGGGACCCCGGCGATGTCGGTGCTCGTCGCCCGCCGGGCGTGGACGGTGCGCGTCGACGACGGGGCCCTGTCCGTGGGGCGGGAGCGCGTCCCGCTCGCCGACGTCGACGCCGCGCACCTGCGCGCGGTCGGCGCCGGGACGGCGGGGGTGGACGCCGGCGCCCCGGTGCTCGGCGGCGGCTGGTCGCTGCCCCGCGGCCGGTCGGGCCTGCCGCTGCGGACGACCGACGGCCGCACCGTGCTGGTGCCCACGCGCGACCCGGCGGCGCTGTCGCGAGCCCTGCTCGCGGCTGTGTCGGACGTCCCCGACAGCCCGCGGGAGAGGAAGGGGACACTGGGGTCGTGACCTCGCTGGACAGCCCCCCGTACGCCTACGAGGCCCCCGCGTCGGCCGACCTGTTCGCCCGCGCGCAGCGGGTCACCCCCGGCGGGGTGAACTCGCCCGTGCGCGCCTTCGGCGCCGTCGGTGGCACCCCGCGCTTCATGGCGCAGGGCCAGGGCGCGTACCTCACCGACGCCGACGGCCGCCGCTACGTCGACCTCGTCGCCTCCTGGGGTCCGCTCATCCTCGGCCACGCCCACCCCGCGGTCGTGGAGGCGGTCACCGCCGCCGCCCGGCGTGGCCTGACCTTCGGCACCCCGACCGAGGGCGAGGTGGAGCTGGCCGAGGAGATCGTCCGCCGGATGCCGCCGGTGGAGGAGGTGCGGCTGGTCAACTCCGGCACCGAGGCGGTGCTCTCGGCGGTGCGCCTGGCCCGCGGCGTCACCGGGCGCCGGGTCGTCGTGAAGTTCGCCGGCTGCTACCACGGCCACGTCGATGCGCTGCTGGCCTCGGCCGGCTCCGGCGTGGCCACCCTCGGCCTGCCCGACACCCCGGGCGTCACCACCGGTGCCGCCGCCGACACCGTCGTCCTGCCCTACAACGACGCGGCCGCGGTCGAGGCCGTCTTCGCCGAGCGGGGCAGCGAGATCGCCGCGGTCATCACCGAGGCCGCGGTCGGCAACATGGGCGTCGTCCCGCCGCTGGACGGCTTCAACCAGGCGCTGCGCCGCACCACCGCCGCGCACGGCGCGCTGCTGATCGTCGACGAGGTCATGACCGGGTTCCGGGTGTCCCGCTCCGGCTGGTACGGCCTGGACCCGGTGGACGCCGACCTGATGACCTTCGGCAAGGTCATGGGCGGCGGGCTGCCGGCCGCGGCCTTCGGTGGCCGCGCCGACCTCATGCAGCACCTGGCCCCGGCCGGGCCGGTCTACCAGGCGGGCACGCTGTCGGGGAACCCGGTCGCGGTCGCGGCGGGCCTGACCACGCTGCGGCACTGCACCCCGGAGGTCTACGCCCGCTGCGACGAGGTCGCCGTCACCCTCCGCGGGGCGGCCAGCGCCGCGCTGTTCGCCGCGGGCGTCCCGCACCGCGTGCAGCAGGCCGGCTCGATGTTCTCGGTGTTCTTCGTCCCCGACGAGCGCACCGTGCGCGACTACGACGACGCCCGCTCGCAGGACGCCGCCCGCTACACCGCCTTCTTCCACGCGATGCTCGCCCGCGGCGTCTACCTGCCGCCCTCGGCGTTCGAGTCGTGGTTCGTCAGCGCCGCGCTCGACGACGAGGCCGTCGAGCGGGTCCTCGACGCCCTCCCGGCCGCCGCCCGCGCCGCGGCCGCCGTCGACCCGTCGTCCGCCCCGCCGGCCGAGGAACCGGCCGACGCCACCACCGGGATGAGCACCTGATGGCCGAGAGGACCGTCGTCCACCTGCTGCGCCACGGCGAGGTGTTCAACCCGGAGAAGGTGCTCTACGGCCGGCTGCCGGGCTACCGGCTGTCGGAGACCGGCGAGGCGATGGCGCTGGCCGCCGCGGAGTGGCTGGCCGACAGCACCGCCTCCCACCCGCCCATCACCCACGTGGTCTCCAGCCCGCTGGAGCGCGCGCAGCAGACCGCTGCCCCCATCGCCGGGAAGCTCGACCTGCCGATCGAGGTCGACGACCGGCTGATCGAGGCCGGCAACGCCTTCGAGGGGCTGCGGGTGGGCGTGGGGGACGGCGCCCTGCGCTCCCCCCAGCACTGGTGGAAGCTGCGCAACCCGTTCCGCCCGTCGTGGGGCGAGCCCTACGTCGAGATCGCCGCGCGGATGCTGGCCGCGGTGGAGACGGCCCGGGACGCCGCCCGCGGTGCCGCGGCGGTCTGCGTCAGCCACCAGCTGCCGATCTGGACGCTGCGGCTGCACCTGGAGGGACGCCGCTACACCCACGACCCGCGCCGCCGGGAGTGCGGCCTGGCCAGCGTCACCTCGCTGACCTACGACGGGGACCGCTTCGTGGGGCTGTCCTACGCGGAGCCCGCCGGTGCCACCCCACCGGACGCGGTGCCCGGGGCATGAGGCGGCGGCTGCTCGGCGCCCTGGCGGGGGCGCTGCTCCTGACCGGCTGCTCCACCGGCACCGACGCCGTCGACGTCAACAACGGCGGGGAGTTCCGCTTCGTGCAGGGCACCCCGGCCGGCGAGGTCATCCCGCCCGACGAGCGCGCCGCCGCCCCGGACTTCTCCGGCACCCTCCTCGACGGCCGGGAGTTCGACTCCAGCGAGCTCGACGGCGGCGTCGCGGTGCTCAACTTCTGGGGTTCCTGGTGCGCGCCCTGCCGCGTGGAGTCGCCGCAGTTCCAGGAGGTCTACGCCGAGGTGCGCGACCAGGGGGTGCAGTTCCTCGGCGTCAACGTCAAGGACACCGACCAGCTCGCCCGCGCCTTCGAGGACGGCTTCGGCATCGAGTTCCCCTCGCTGGACGACCCCAGGGGCGAGGTGGCGCTGGCGTTCCGCGACTACCCGGCCAACGCCATCCCGTCCACCATCGTGCTCGACGCGCAGGGCCGGGTGGCCGCGGTCTACACCGGCGCGGTCGAGCAGGACGACCTGCGCGCGGTGCTCGACCTGCTGATGGCCGAGGAGGGCTGATGGGGGAGACCTTCAGCGGCCTGGTGACCGACGGCCCGCTGCTCGTGGCCGCCGCGGTCGCCGCACTGGTCGGGCTGGTCAGCTTCGCCTCGCCCTGCGTGCTGCCCCTGGTGCCGGGCTACCTCTCCTACGTCACCGGCCTGGTCGGCTCCGGCGCCCGGACGACGGCACCGGCCCCCGCCGCGCAGGGCCCCGGCGGCACGGCGGTGGCGGTCCGGACCGACGAGCGCTCGCCCCGCGGCCGGATGGTGCTCGGCGCGGCGCTGTTCGTGCTCGGCTTCACCGCCGTCTTCGTCACCATCAGCACCGCGTTCGGCGGCCTGGGCCGGCTGCTGCTGCAGTACAACGACGAGATCACCCGCGTCCTCGGCGTCGTCACCGTCCTGGTCGGGCTCGGCTTCCTCGGGTGGCTGCCGCTGCTGCAGCGCACCAGGCGGGTGGCGTTCCGGCCGGCGACCGGGCTGGCCGGGGCCCCGCTGCTGGGCGTCGTCTTCGGGCTGGGCTGGACGCCGTGCCTGGGCCCGACGCTCGCCGCGGTGCAGAACCTCGCCTTCCAGCAGGCCACCGCCGGCCGCGGCGCGCTCCTCGGGCTGGCCTACTGCCTGGGCCTGGGGGTGCCCTTCGTGCTGGTCGCGCTCGGCGCCCGCTGGGCGATGGGCGCCACGTCGTTCCTGCGCCGGCACGCGCGGGCGGTCACCCGGTTCGGCGGCGTCGTCCTCGTGGTCGTCGGCCTGCTGCTGGTGACCGGCGCCTGGACCGAGATGATGCGCTGGCTGCAGGGCTGGCTGGCCGCCAACGGCTTCGCGGAGAGCGTCCTGTGACCGAGCCGGCGAGGTCACCGATGAGCACGGCACCACCGGGCGCGGCTGCGACGAGCGGCAGCGAGGAGCTGACGTGACCACCACCGCCCCGGGGGGGGGGGGGGGGGGGGGGGGGGGGGGGGGCGGGGGGGGCGGGGGGGGGGGGGGGGGGGGGGGGGGGGGGGGGGGGGGGGGGGGGGGGGGCGGGGGGGGGTCTGGGG